>NZ_AMRL01000020.1 GCF_000299935.1 Oceanibaculum indicum P24
GGCCGGCGTGGTGGCGACATCGCTGTCCGGCGGCATCACGCTGACCCGCGACCAGGCCCGCGACCCGGCGCGCTACCGCGCCGCCCGCGAGGCCGCCTCCCGCACCGGCCTGCCGCTGGCGATATTGGGGTAGGGAGTAGCTTCCCCCCTCACCCAGCTTCGGGTAAGGCGCTGGCGCGCCAACCCTTCGCATCCCTCTCCCCTTGCGGGAGAGGGTTGCGCAGCTTTGGCGAGGCGGCAGCCGAGCCTTAGGCGAAGCTGGGTGAGGGGTGTCGCACCGCCACCGCCGCCCCCTCACCCGGTTTGCTGGCGCTCACCACCCTCTCCCGCGAGGGGAGAGGGTTAAGGCCGCACCTACACGAAACGCCCCCTCGCCCAAACCACACCGCCCCTCAACAGGAGATAGAAGCCCATGGCCAATTCGCTTGGCGCCTATAACGCCACCTTCTTCGCGCAGGAAGCGCTGATCCAGCTGGAAAAGGCGCTGGGTCTCGCCAGCCGCGTCTATCGCGGCTATGAGGCGGAGCGCGCCAGTTACGGACTTGGCGACACGGTGAATGTGCCCGTACCCTCCAGCTTCGCGGCGCAGGACCATGCGCCGGGCAGCGGCAGCAGCGCGCAGGATATTGACGCCGGTACGGTGCCGATCCGCCTCGACCGCCACAAGGAGGTGAAGTTCGCCGTCTCCGACCGCGACCTCGCCTACGCCTCGGAGCGCATCATCGACGACCATCTGCGCCCCGCCGCCTATGCGCTGGCCGACGCCATCGACCAGGATCTGTGCGGCCTGTACCGCTTCGTGCCCTGGGCGGTGGATGTCACCGGCAGCGCCGGGGCCGGCTGGGTGACGGCGCCGCGCCGCCGCCTGCGCGAGCTGCTGGTGCCGGTCGATGACGGCAATCTGCATCTGATGGTCGATCCCGCCATCGAGCAGGATTTCCTCGGCCTCGACATCTTCCACGCGGCGCTGGTCACCGGCGGCACGGCGAACCAGGACACGCTGCTGCGCGGCAGCCTGGGCACCCGCTTCGGCGCGGAGATTTTCGTGAACCAGAATGTCCGGCCGCATGCCTCGGGCACGCTGATCTCGGCAGGCAGCGATGTGGACGGCGTGCTGGACAGCGCGGTGGCGCAGGGCGCTGCCAGCCTGTCGGTGGACGGCTTCGCCGCCGGGGCCACGGTGACGGCCGGCGACAGCTTCGTCATCGAGGGCCATGCCCAGCGCTATGTCGTCACGGCGGATGCCACGCTTTCCGATGGCGCCGGTACGCTCTCCATCCACCCCGCCGCCGTGACGGACTACGCCAATGGCGCGGTCGTCAGCTTCGAGGATGGGACCGGCAGTGCGGCGGGCAGCTTCAGCGCCAATCTGATGTTCCACCGCAATTTCGCGGCCCTGGTGCTGGCCCCGCTGCCGGCCACCGGCGACGGCCGCGGCGCGCAGATCGAGAGCGTCACCGACCCGGTGACCGGCCTCAGCCTTCGCGCCCGCATGTGGTACGACGGCGACACGGCGACCAACTATGTCGCCCTCGACGTGCTGTATGGCCTCACCGTGCTGGACGGCAACCTCGCGGTGCGGCTGCGCCGGCCGCTGAGCTAGCCATGAGCCTTATCGTGGAGCTGGGCGGCGGGGACAATCCCGCCGCCAACGCCTATGCCGATCTCGGTTTCGCCAACGCGCATCACGCGCTGCGTGGCCGGGACGGCTGGGCGGAGGCGAGCGAGGCGGCACGCACCGCCGCCCTCCTCGCCGCCACCCTGCATCTCGACAGCGCCTTCGCCTGGAAGGGCAGCCGCAAGCACCCATCCCAGCCGCTGGCCTGGCCGCGCCGCGGCGCCCGCGACGAGGAAGGCGCCTTGCTGACGCTGGTGCCCGATGTGGTGCGCCGGGCCTGTGCCGAGCTGGCCCTGCGCGCGCTCGACGGGCCGCTCACCCCCGATATCGCGCCCGGCGGACAGCCGCTGCGCGAGAAGGCGGGGGAGGTGGAGATCGCCTATGCCCCCGGCGCCTCTCCGCTTCCCCGCCACCCCGCCATCGAGCGGATGCTGGCCGGCCTCGTGCGCCCGCCGGAGCCGCTGGAACGCGCCTAGGAGGATTGTCCCATGGGCTTCTATAACCGGATGGCGCAAAGCGCACTCAGGCTGATTGCGGAGAAGGGCGCCAGCCTCACCTACCGCCGGCTGGTAAAGGGCTTCGACCCGCTGACCGGGGCGACCGTGACCGCCAGTACCGATTACGCCATCACCGGCGTGGTGCAGGAGGCCACGCCCGGCCCGCTGGACAATGCCATGGTCCGGCGCGGCGACCGGATCGTGCTGGTCGCCGCCGAAGCGCTGCCGGTGGTGCCGGAGGCGGGCTCCGTCCTGCTGCTGGAGGATACCGAATGGTCCATCGTGCATGTCGGCGCGATCAAGCCCGGCGACACCGCCATCGCCTGGCGGCTGCAGGTGCGGCGATGAGCCTGGAAGCGATCCGCCGCGCGGTCGAGGCGCATGCCGCCGCGAGCTGGAGCGAGACTCCGCTGGCCTGGGACAATCTGACCTACGATGCCGCCGCGCGCGGTCCCTGGCTGCGCCTCTCGGTCAGCGGCTCGACCGGCCGGCAGGTGACGCTGGGCGCGCCGGAGGGACGCATCTTCCGGCGGCGCGGGCAGGTGCTGCTGCAGTTGTTCGTGCCGGCGAACAGCGGCCCGTCCGAGGCCGCCGGCCTGGCCGACCGCGCAGCGGCATTGTTCGAGGGACGCAGTTTGGAGAGCACGATCGGCCCGGTCAGCTTCGCCGCCGCCGACATCACCGAGACCGGCCCCGACGGCCATGGCTGGCGCCTCACCCTCATCACCGTGCCGTTCCAGGCGGATGAACGGGTGTGAGGGGGGGGCATCTCTACATGTCACCCCCGGGCTTGACCCGGGGGTCCAGGGGCGGCGCGCTGCCTGTTGCGTCTCAGGCCGTGGCCCCTGGATTGCCGGGTCAAGCCCGGCAATGACAAATTACAACTCCCCCTATCCCTTAATCGCGCGTCTCAGCGCGGCGCGGGCGAGCAGGCGGGTGGAATCGAGCGTCGGCAGCGGCGAATTGCCGTCATGCATGATGAGCGGGATTTCGGTGCAGCCGAGGATGACGGCGTCGCAGCCCTCCTCCTCCTTCAGCCGGCCGATGATGCGCTGGAACACCGTGACACCCGCCTCGGTGAAGCGGCCATAGACCAGATCGTCCATGATGACGCGCATGATCGCGTCGCGCTCCGCGATGGTTGGCTTCACGCAGTTCAGGCCGCGTTTGCCCAGGGCGTCGGGATAGACGGCGCTGTCGGTCAGCCAGCGCGTGCCGGTCAGGGCGAGCTTCCTGTAGCCGCGCGCGGCGGCCTCCTCGGCCACTGTCTCAGCGATGTGCAGCCAGGGCAGCGGCGAGCGGGGGGCGACCAGATGGAAGGCCTGATGGATCGTATTGTCCGGGGTCAGTAGGAAATCCGCGCCGATGCGCGCCAGCTTCTCCGCCGAGGCCAGCATCAGGTCGGCCACGCCCTGCATGTCGCCGCGCTCCAGATGCACGACATAGTCGGACAAGGGCGGCGTGTGCATGCTGACCTCCGGGTGGGCGTGCGGACCGAGCAGCTCCGCGCCCTCGGCGCAGATGGTGCGGTAGCAAAGCGCCGCGCCCTCCGCCGAGCAGCCGACGATTCCGATATGCAGGGTCATAAGGCGATATCCCGTTTCTCCGGTTCCGAACGGCGAGCCTAACCGCCCGGCGCGCGTCGGGAAAGCCAGCGAAACATCAAATATCCCCTCACCCGGTTCGCTGACGCTCGCCACCCTCTCCCGCAAGGGGAGAGGGTTACGAAGCTGTCTCTAAACTTCCCTCTCCCCTGGAGGGAGAGGGTTGCGCAGCCTTGTGAGCGCAGCGAGCTAGGCGGCGCTGGGTGAGGGGGAACGCACCGGCTGCGCCAGACATAAGGCACACACCACCGGGCCGCCTTCGCGCGGCCCTTTTCTTATCCCTGAAGGAGGGTCAGCAATGGCGGATTCCAACCGCGTTTCCCTGCGCAGCGTGCGCGAAAGCGTGTGGGGCGAGACCCCGGCAAGCCCGGCGATGACCGCGCTGCGCATCACCGGCGAAAGCCTGAAATACCAGGTCCGCACCGCGCGCTCGAACGAGATCCGGCCCGACCGCATGGTCGCCGACATCCCGCAGGTGGGCGCCTCGGTCAGCGGCGATATCGGCATGGAGCTGAGCCATGGCGCCGCCGACGATTTCCTGATGGCGGCGCTGTTCGCCGAGGACTGGCAGGCGGTTGCGATTTCCGCCGACGACATCGCCGCCGATGCCGGCGGCGGGCGTTTTACTTCCAGCCTGACCGACTTCATCGCCGAAGGCATTACGCAAGGCCAGTGGGTGCGCGTGGGCGGCTTCGCCACTGCCGGCAATAACGGCTTCTTCCGCGTCATCGCCGTGGCGGCGGACGAGATCGCGGTCAGCCCGGCCCCTGCCGCCGACGAATCCGCTGGGGCGACCATTGGTCTCAATGCCGCGACGATCCGCAACGGCGTGACGCCGCACAGCTTCACGCTGGAACGCGGCCTTACCGATGTCGGCGAATATTTCGCCTATCGCGGCTGCCTGCTGACCGGCGCGCGGCTGACCATCCAGGCCGGGCAGATCGCCACCGCCAGCTTCGGCGTGATCGGCCGCGACGCCGCCGTCGCCGGCAGCAGCATCGCCGCCAGCGTGACGGAATCGCCAGCATCCGCCGTGCTGAACGCGACCCGCAATGTCGCCTCGATCCGCGAGGGCGGGGCGGAGCTGGCCGGGCCGAATTTCGCGCGCTCGCTCTCGCTGAACCTCGCCAACAATCTGCGCGAGCAGATGGCGGTGGGCAGCTTCGGCGCGGCGGGCATCGGCCTCGGCCAGTTCCAGGCGACCGGGCAGATCGAGACCTATTTCGGCAGCCGCGCGCTCTATCAGAAATTCCTCGATGGCAGTGATTCGGCGCTGTCCGTGCGGCTGGCCGACAGTGCAGGCAATGCGCTGATCCTCGATCTGCCGCGGCTGCGCTTCACCGATGCCGATGTCATGGCGTCGGGCCCGAACGAGGATGTGATGGCGCGCCTGTCCTTCGAGGCGATCCGCCATCCTTCGGAAGGCTTCGCCGCCGCCTTCCACCGGTTTGCGGCGTAGCCCTTCCCTCTCCCCTTGCGGGAGAGGGTTGCGCAGGCTTGTGAGCGAAGCGAGCTAGCCGAAGCTGGGTGAGGGGGAGCCGCACAGACCGAGCCGCCCCCTCACCCGGACGCTTCGCGTCCACCCTCTCCCGCGAGGGGAGAGGGTTTTAGAAAAGGAACCCCCATGCAGTCGATCTACGATCTGTTTGCCACCGACCCGAAGGCCGAGGCCGGGGAGGGGCTGGTGCTGGACTATGGCGCGTTCGGGCGCATCACCATCCGCCGTGCCGGCGGGGCCAACAAGGCATTCGCCCGCGCGCTGGAAACGAAGCTGCGGCCCTACCGCCGGCAGATGCAGGCCGGCACGCTGGACGAGGCGGTGGCGGAAAAGCTGCTGGCGGAAGTCTATGCCGAGACCGTGCTGCTGGGCTGGGACGGCATCCGGGACCGCGACGGGCAGGACATCGCCTTCACCCCCAGCGCCGCCGCCAAGCTGCTGACCGACCTACCGGAGCTGTTCCGCGACATTCAGGAACAGGCGCAGAAGGCGGCCAATTTCCGCGCCGCCGAACTGGCGGAGACGGCAAAAAACTGACCGCCGCGCTGCGCTGGCGGCTGGACTGGGGCAGCCGGGCGGACTGGCTGGCCGAGGCCGCCGCCGAGCGTAGCGCGGATCTGCCGGCAGCGGTGCTGGACGAACCGGACCTCGCCCCCGGCCTCGGCTGGTATCTCGATGCCTTCGCGGAGCTGGCGAGCTGCCGGTCGCTGGCGATGTCAGCTATCGGGCCGATCCCCTGGACGGCACTGGATTCTTACGCGCGGCGGCATGGCATCGCGGGCGAGGCTTTCGAGACCTTCGTCCTCCTGATCGCGGCGCTGGACGCCGCCTGGCTCGCCCATATCGAGGAACGCCGCTCATGAGGCTCACCGTCACCGGCATCGAGGAGACCGAGGCCGATCTGGAAGCCGCCATCACCGACACACGCGACCGGCTCGCCACGAGCCTGCTGACCGAGCTGCGCGCCGCCACGCCGGTCGAGACCGGCCGGGCACGCGACGGCTGGCACCTAACCGAGACGGGCATCCGCAACGGTGTGCCCTATGTCGGGCGGCTGAATGCGGGATCATCGCGGCAGGCGCCGGCGGGATTCGTCGAGGCCGCCATCGACCGCGCATTGGAGGACTGGCCGTGCAGAAAACCATCGAGATCGCGCTGGATACGCTGCCCGCCGAACGCGGCTTGCGCACGCTGTCGCGGTCGCTGGCGGAGATCGGCGAGAGCGCCGACCGGCAGCAGCCTTCCCTGCAACGGCTGAGCAGCCAGATCGGCGGCATCTCCGGCCAGCTGGCCGAGCTGGAGCGCCGCAGCCGGCCGATGACGGACGCGCTGCGCACGGCCGCCGAGGGCATCCAGCGCGGCTTCTCCGACGCCTTCACGGTGATCTTCCGCGAGGGGCGGCTGCGCTTCGGCGATCTGGCCGACCATCTGAAGAGCGCCTTCGCCCGGCTGCTGGGGGAACTCGCCGCGCTCGCCATCGCCCGCCCCGTGGTGGTGCCGGTGGTGACGGGGCTCGGCTCGCTGCTGGGCCTGTCCGGCAGCGCCGTCGCCGGGGTGACGGACAGGCTCGGTGGCCCCTTGGGCGGGTCTGGTCCGGGTATCACCGACCTGCTCGGGCTAGGCCGCTCCTTAATGGGCGGCGATATCCTGTCCCCATTACTCGCTTCGGGCCTGCCCTCTTTGTTCGGCGCGACGGCCGTGGGCCTCGGCGGTGGAGCGACCGCCGCCAGCCTGGGCGTCTCCGCCGTCGCCGGCGGCATGAGCAATGCCGGTATCGCCACGGCGGGTTCGCTGGCGGGATTCGGTTCCGCCCTGTCGCTGGCTTTGCCGGTGGCGGGCATCGCCCTGCCCTTCCTGCTGGGTGGCCTGTTCGGCGGCAAGCCGAGCGACCATACCGCCTCGCTGCAGGGCATGCTCTCCGGCACGCTGCGCCCGACCGAGGATGGCGCCAACGCCGAGACCCGGCAGGCCCGCGACGCGCTGCAAACACTCGTGATGGGCGCGCTGTCCGAGGTGACGCGCGGCCTGAAGCTGCCGCTGCCGGACGATCTCTATCTCGACCTCGCCACCGGCGGGCGCGACGGCAACCGCTTCTGGCTCTACCGCACGCAGGAAGACCTCTACGGCCAGCCGGCCTCCGCCCGGCCCGATCCGCTGGCCAGCGGCAGCTTCGCCGATGCGGAAGGGCTGGTGGCCGCGCTGGTGGAGTCGCTGAGCGAGGCGATGACCGGCAGCGCCGTCACGCTGGAACAGCTGACCGCGCGCAATTTCGCCGATGCGGCGCGGCGCGCGGCGGACGGCATTCCCGACGCGCTGGATCAGGTGATCGCCCGCTTCCGTGAGTTGCGCGGCAGTGCGGAGGATCTGGCGGCCAGGGGGCTGATCGACCTGGATGCCGTACTGGCCGATCTGCGCCATATCCGCGATGACGGGCTGACGCAGGCGCTGTCCGGCCTCGATGCCCCGGCCTTGCGCGCCGTCATCGACTATTACTCGACGGTCGAGAGCAACATCCCGGTGCTGCGCGCCGCCGAATCGGCGCTGGCCGCGCTGGGCCAGACGGCCGAGGGCACTGCCCTGCGGCTGACCGCGGCGCAGCGCGCCTATGCCGATGCCCAGATCGCCGCCGCCGAGGAGTATCTGCGCGCGCTGGAGGATCAGGCGGCGGACTGGCGGCGCATGGCCGATACGCTTGCCCGCACGCGCCTGTCGCTGCTGGTCGATCCCGAGCTGTCGCCGCTGTCGCCCGCCGACCGGCTGACCGAGGCGCGCCGCCAGTTCGACGAAGTGTCTGCCCGCGCGCAGCTGGGCGATAGCGCCGCCATCGGCGAGCTGCCGGACCTCAGCCGCCGGCTGCTGGAGGCAAGCCGCGCCTATCATGCCAGCTCCGCCGATTATTTCGCGGATTTCGAGCGGGTGAGCAGCGTGCTGCAGGCGACCGAAAGCCTGGCCACACGCCAGCTCGCCATCGCCGAAAGCCAGCTTTCCAGCCTGCGCAGCCAGACCGATACGCTGCGCCAGATGCTGACCGGCCAGCAGGCCATCGCCACCAGCCTGGCGCAGCTGCCCGCCATATTGCAGGGGCTGATCGCCGGGCTTGGCGCGAGCGGCGGGGGCGGCAGCGGGTCCGGTGGTGGCGGCTCGGGCGGTGTTTCCTATGTTCCCGGCAGCTATGGCGAGACGGCTTCGTCAAGCGAATACATGGCAGAGATCGGCCTGACGCGCTCGACCCGCGACGCCATCCTCGCCGGCCTCGGCCAGACCATGTCGGGCGGCGGCACGGTGCGCGACCGCATCGATTCCGACGCCGCCTTCGCCGACTCCTACCGCGCCGCCATCATCGCGGCGGGCGGCACGCCGAACTTCGCGGCGGGTGGCTGGCATGCCGGCGGTTTGCGCCTCGTCGGCGAGCAGGGACCGGAGCTGGAGGCGACCGGCCCGGCACGATTGTTCACCGCCGGGGAGACGCGCCGGCTGCTGGCGCCGGCTGACGGTGCGGACGAGACCGCCGGAGAAATCGCCGCCCTGCGCCGCCAGCAGGCCCGCGAGGCGGAACAGGCCCGCGCCGACCTTGCCAGCTTGCGCGCCGAAATGGCCGCCATCCGCCAGTCGCTCGGCCGAATCATCGCGGCGGGGTGAGGTACATCCCCTCTCCCCTTGCGGGAGAGAGATAAAGAGAAATGGACTCACCGCGCGGCGCCGTTTTTCTAACCGTCATTCCCGGCCTTGTGCCGGGAATCCAGGGTTCAGCCTGCTCGGGCGGGCATCCAGCAAGCGGAAACCTGGACCCCCGGTACAAGACCGGGGGTGACGGCCGGAGTGGATAGCGAAGAATCGCCACCGCCCCCTCACCCGGTTCGCTACCGCTCACCACCCTCTCCCGCAAGGGGAGAGGGTTCAAAACCCCTCACAGGAACCATCCCATGCCGATCCTGTATCTGGCCGAGATCGCGCTGTTCCAAAACGGCGCGGTGGAGACGCTGCGCCTGTCCACCGGCCCGTACCGCACCGCACCCGACGATCCAACACTGCCGGACATCGAGTTCCTGCCGCTGATCGTCAGCCCGCCCGGCTTTTCCGCCCATGCCTTCGGGGCGGGCCGGACCGGCGGGCGCTCCGTCACCGGTGCGGGCGAGATCGTGCTGAACAATGCCGACCGCTTCTTCGACCGCTATGCTGGCGCCGGCTGGGACGGCCGGCCCTTCCGCCTCTATCGCGGGCCAAATGGCGGTCAAGCTGGCAGGCGCTTCGACGATTTCGACCTGATCTTCGCCGGCACGGCGGAACAGGCGGAATGGCGGGACCTGCATCTGCACCTGTTCCTGCGCGACCGGCAGGCGCAGTTCGAGGTACCGATCCAGCGCGAGACCTACGCCGGCAGCAACAGCGGCTCGGCCGGCAATGAGGGCACGGCGGACGATATCAAAGGCCGGCCGAAGCTCCTGTGCTACGGCCTGTGCCACAATGTGCCGCTGGCGCCGCTGAACACGGCGGCGCTGCGCTATGGCGCGCATGACGGTTCGATCTTCTCGGTCGATGAACTGTACGACCGGGGCACGCCGCTCTCCAAGGTCACCGGCACGCCGGCCGCCGGCCAGTACCGCGAGACTGTGACCGAGGGCTTCGTGACGCTGGGTGGCAGTCCGGCCGGCACCATCACCGCCAAGGTTTCGGGCGAGCGGCTGGAAAACCTGTTCCTGTGGTCGGAGCAGTTCATGAACCCGGCCTGGGCGAAAGACCCCGGCGTGACGGTCGTGAACGATGTGATCACCGGCCCGAATGGCGGCCCCACCGCCGAACGCATCGACATCCCCGCCAATGAGGGCGCGGGCTTCCGCCAGAGCGTCAGCGTGACAGCCGGCCAGCCCTACAGTTTCTCGATCTATCTGCGCAGCGTGGTCGGCAGCGTAACGCTGGGCATGGGCATCAAGGCGGCAACCCGGCAGGAAATCACGCTGGACGAAGGCTGGCGGCGCTTCACCGTGACCGAGACCATCTCCGGCGCAACCGTCTCGCCCGGTATCTTCAGCCTGGGTGGGGCGGCGGCGATCCATGCCTGGGGCGCGCAGATCGAGCTCGGGCACGTGGCTAAGAATTGCATCGTCACCGGCGGCACGCCGCACCCCTCCAGCTATACCGCGCAGCCCGCCGACATGCTGCGCACGATTGCCGTCACCCGCTCCGAGCTGGTCGATTTCCTCGACCTCGACCATGCCAGCTTCCAGGCGCTGAACGAGGCTACGTCGGGCATCGGCCTCGGCCTGTTCATCGACCGCGCGATGAGTATCGCCGAGGCCTTCGATCTGATCTGCGAGAGCATCGGCGGCTTCTGGTACTTCACCCGCGCCGGCAAGCTCGCGGTCAGACGGCTGGAAGCGCCCGCCGGCAATCCGGTGGCCATGTTCGACCGGTCGATGGTCGCCCATCCGCGCCGCCTCGCCACCAACGATGCCGGGCGTGGCCTGCCGAACCACCGCGTGGTGCTGGGCTGGCGGCGCAACTGGCTGGTGCAGCAGGGCGACCAGCTGGCCGGAAGCGTGCCGGCCGAGCGCCGCGCCTTCCTGTCCGAGGAATACCGCACCGTGGCCGCCGCCGATCCTTCGGTGCTGGTGGCACACCCGCTGTCCGAGGAGCTGCGCCGCATGACGCTGCTGGAAGACCCGGAGGATGCGGCGGCGGAGGCCGACCGGCTGCTGGCCCTGCATGGGGTGCGCCGCGACCTGATCGAGTTCGAGCTGCCGGTCGCCGCCTATTTCGAGGCCGGCGCGCCCTGGCTGGGCGACGAGATCGCCTACCGCGACGATTGCTTCCTCGATTATGCGCAGGGCCGTGCGCTGATCCTGCTCGGCGTCGAGGAGGACTACACCGCCGACCGCATCACCCTGCAGGCCTGGGGGTAGGGGGATGCCAGCGCTGTTCTCCCCTCACCCGGACGCCGCGCATACACTCTCTCCCGCCGCCATCCATTCTCCAGCCGTCACCCCCGCACTTGTTGCGGGGGTCCAGGCCTCCGCTAGCTGGATGGTGGCCCGAGCAGGCTGAACCCTGGATTCCCGGGACAAGCCCGGGAATGACGGCTGAAGGAAACGGCAGCGAAGTGTGAACTCACTCCCTTCCCCCACTCCCCCCTTTTCTTGCAACCGGAACGGACCGACCATGGCAAACATGATCCTGGGCTGGGTGAACGAGGCTGACCGCGCGAAACTTGCCGGTGGGCGCTGGACGGCAGCGCTGCCGCAGACGGCGCTGGCGGATGACCGGTTGTCGAAGGCAGCGCGCACGCTGGGCAATCGGCCTGCCGATACGGCGATCCTGGCTGATCTGGGCGAGGCGAAGCCCATCGGCCTGGCCGCGCTGTTTGGCGCGGTTGCCGCCCCCGCTGCCGGCTGCCCCGGCCCCACGTCGCGTTACCGCCTGCGGGCCAGCGACGATGCGCGCCTCGCGGGGCCGTGGCTCGATCTCGACTTCACCGGCTATGGGCCGGAAGACCCGCGCATCGCCTTCACCCGCACCAGCCTCGCCACCCGCTTCGACCGCAATGGCGTGATCCAGGGCTATGGCCTGACCGAGCCGCTGACGATCAACCTCGACGGGTTCGATCCGCCCGGCACGCTGGAGATCGTGCTGCAGCAAAAGGACCGTGCCTTCTGTGTCGGCGAGGCGGTGCGGCTGGCCGATCCGGAGGATGCCGCCCGCTATCTCGATGGCACGCTGACGGCCTTCGAGCGGCGGAGCGGTCAGGCCCGCCTCGCCATCGAAAGCACCGCCGGGACCGGCAGCCCGACCATCGCCTGGCGGCTGGAGAGCCTGGCCCCGCGCTATGGGCGGCGGCAGGATCATCAGCCGGCCAGCGGCACGCCACGCGGCTTCCTGATTGAGGGCGCGCGAACCAACCTGCTGGCGCGCAGCGCCCGGTTCGCCGATGCCGCCTGGACCCGGCAGAATGCGACCATTACCGCCGAAGCCGCGATGGCGCCGGATGGAACTATCGCCGCCGATGCGCTGGTCGAATCCGCGGCGACCGGCATCCACCAGATCACCCAACCCGTCAGCGTGGCGGAAGGGGCCACAGTCACGCTCAGCCTGTTCGTGAAGCCGGCCGGGCGGACGCGCCTTGCCCTCCTGCTGTCCAGCGGCGGGGATTTTGCGCAGGGAACCTTCGACCTTACCGCCGGCACCGCGACAACGGCGCAGGGCGGGACCGGCACGGCGCTCTCGGCGCGGCTGGTCCCGCTGGCCAATGGCTGGGCGCGTTGCGTGCTGACCGGCTCCATCGCCGGGGAGGCCTCCTATCTCACTGCCTGCCGCCTGCTGAATCCCGGCGGCACTTACGAGGGCGACGGCAGCAGCGGGCTGCTGGTCTGGGGCGCGCAAGCTGAGGAAGGACCGGACGCCAGCAGCTATATCCCGACAGCCGATGCCCCCGCAACCCGCGCCGCCGATAGTGCAAGGCTGACGCTCGATACTGGCCTTTCGGAGGGCACCCTTCTGGCCGCCTACCGCAGCCGGCGCGCCGGATCGGTCGCCATCGCCGGGCTGAATGACGGCACGGCGGCCAACGCCATCGAGCTGCGCCACGGGTCGGGCGGCGCGCGGCTGGGCTATATCGTCGCCGGCGGGGTCGAGCAGGCAGCCCTGTCCACCGGCAGCCCGGCGGCCCTTGCCGCATCCGTGGCCGGGATCGCTTTCGCTGCCGGGGTCGCGGCCGCCTCCGCCGATGGCGGGGCGGCGGTGGCCGGCACGCCGGGCGCCCTGCCCGCAATCACCGGCCTCGATCTCGGAAGCCGGCCGGACGGCGAACGGCTGGACGGGCATCTCGCCCGTGTGCAGCTCTATGGCCGGCGGCTGAGCGATACCGAGCTGTCGGCGGCCAGCGCGGCGCTGGCGCTGCAGCTTGGCCCCGTCGCCTACGATTCCGGCTGGCTGGATGTCTGGCCGGGCGGCGGACGGCGCGACGGCTATGCTGCCGTGATGATGGCCACGCCGCCGGATGTCGCCGCGCGCTACTGGCGGTTCGATCTGGATGACGGCGCCAGCACCGACGGATTCCTCGACCTTGCCCGGCTGTGGCTGGGGCCGGCGGTGAGCCTGTCGGTGAATTACGAGTATGGGGCGTCACTGGGCCTTGAGGCGGAGGCCCGCATCGCCCGCGCGCAGGACGGCACGGCCCGCTTCGGCGACAGCGCGCGGCGGCGCGTCGCGACCTACCCCATCGAGCATCAGTCGGCGCAGGAGGCCTACCGCGTGCATCTGGAGCTGCAGCGCGCAGCCGGCCCCAGCGGCGAGGTGCTGGCGGTGGCCGATCCCGAGGATACCGAATTCCGTGCCGAGCGGGTGTTCATCGCCCGGCTGCGATCCTTGCGGCCGGTCACCCACCGCGCCTTCCAGCTGTTCGCCACCGAACTGGAGCTGGAGGAACGGCTGAGTTAGGCGGGGTGCCCGCCATCCTTGCCCTTGGGGGTGCCCTTTCAACTCCAACCGTCACCCCCGCATTTATCGCGGGGGTCCAGGCTTCCGCTCGCTGGATCCCCGGTCGAGTAAGCTGAACCCTGGCTTCCCGGGACAAGCCCGGGAATGACATCTGAAGGAAGCGGTAGCGAACTAGGCGAAGCTGGGTGAGGGGGAACAAAAATCCCCTACTCCGCCTTGTCGAGCCAGGCGGCGGAGAGGAAGACGCCATCCCGGAAATCGCAGCGCCAGGCGCGGCGCCAGCGGCCGTCCGGCGAGACCGCCTCGGCGAGGATCGTCCAGTCGCCGCCGCGATGCGTCAGTTCCGACGGGTCGAAGCGGGCATCCCGCGCCTCCGGCAGGGCGGCGCGCAGCGCGGCGAGGCAGGGTTCCATCTCGTAGCGGACCTGCCGTTCCGGCGGTGTCGAAGCACAAGCGCCAAGCATCAGCAGGCAGATCTGGATCGGCAGGATTCTAAGCACGGGTATGGCTCCGGGAGATGGGCTGTCACCCCTAGCACATTTCGACGAGACAAGGAGGGTTCGCATGACCCGCGACGAACGCGAGCGTCTGGCGACGCTGGAACAGCAGATGCGCGACAGCCGCGACGATATGGCGGAGCTGAAGCAGGATGTGAAGGCGATCCGCGGCACGCTGGCCGAGGCGCGCGGCGGCTGGAAGCTGCTGATGCTGCTGGGCGGCGCGGCGGCGGCGCTGGGGGCCGCCTTCGGCAAGCTGCTGGGCGGTGCCTTACCGTGAGCTTCTTCCAGCACTGGTCGCTTGTGCCGAATGCGCTGTGGCACTGGCCGGACTTCACGCCACGGGAGATCGCCAGCCGGGGCGATGGCTCCCTGCTGATCGCGCCAGCTGCCCTCGACCGGTTGCAGGCGCTGCGCGAGGCGCTGCGCCGGCCGGTGATCGTGACCTCGGCCTACCGCGATCCTGTCCATAACGCCCGTGTCGGCGGCGCGCCGCTCTCCCGCCACAAGAGTGGCGATGCCTTTGATCTTTCGCTGCGCGGCCACGACCGGGCGGCGCTGCTGGAGGCCGCCCGCGCATCGGGCTTCACCGGCTTCGGCTTCTATTCAACCTTCCTGCATGTCGATTGCGGGCCGACAAGAGAGTGGGGAGACAAACGATGGACGTCCTGAGCTTCTTCGCCTCGATCCTGACCGGCGGGGCGACCGGCCTGCTGGGCCTCGTGGCGTCCGCCGGCATCCGTCTCCTGGAGGCGCGCGAGAAACGCCGCACGCTGGAGCTGGAGCTGGCCCATGCCGAGCGGCTGCATTTGCTGCAGATGGAGGCGAAGAATGCCGAATGGGAGAATGAACGGCTGATCGCGGAGCTGGCCACGGCACGCGACCTGCGCACCGCCTCCTACGATCACGACCGCAGCTACGGCCGCGCCAGCCAGTGGGTCACGAACATCTTGCGCCTGGTGCGCCCCATGCTGACGCTGCTGCTGATCGGCCTGACCGGCCTGGTGTTCTTCGCGCTCTACAGTGACGAGGACCGCCGCCGCATCGTCGAGATGCTGGTCTATGCGACCACCGCCGCCATCATCTGGTGGTTCGGCAGCCGCGACCTGGAAAAGCGGAAGTGAGGGGAGACGCAAAGCGAACATCATCATCTTGTCACCCCCGGGCTTGACCCGGGGGTCCAGGGGCGGCGCTTTGCCGGTAGTGTCCCAGACCGTGGCCCCTGGATTGCCGGGTCAAGCCCGGCAATGACTTCGAGAAGAAAACAGATATCGGATCAAACTTCCCTGCGCTAATCCAGCAGCGTCGTGGGCAGCCAGAGGGCCAGGTCCGGGAACAGGATGACGAGGCCGAGGCCGATCACCTGCAGGATCACGAAGGGAATGATGCCGCGATAGATCGACTGGATCTTCATTTCGCGCGGTGCCACGCCCTTCAGGTAGAACAGCGCAAAGCCGAAGGGTGGCGTGAGGAAGCTGGTCTGCAGATTGACCGCCACCAGGATGGCGAACCACAGCACCACGCTCTGCGACGGCACATGCCCCTCGAAATCCAGCAGGCCGACGATCGGCGCGAAGACCGGCAGCACGATCAGCGTGATCTCGATCCAGTCGAAGAAGAAGCCCAGGAAGAACACCACCCCCATCAGCACGAACAGGATGCCCCAGGGGCCGAAGCCCAGGCCCTCGATGAAGTCGATCACCAGATCGTCGCCGCCAAGCGAGCGGAAGACGTAGGAAAAGGCGGTCGCGCCGACGAAGATGAAGAACAGCATGCCGCCGGTCAGGGCCGAGCGCTCGCACACTTCCTTCAGCACTGCGAAGCTGAGCCGCCGGTTGAAGATCGCCAGCAGCGTGGCGCCGAAGGCACCGACACCGGACGCCTCGGTCGGCGTCGCCCAGCCGGCGAAGATCGACCCCAGCACCAGCGTGATGAGCAGGATCGGCGGGATGAAGCTGCGCGCCACCATGATCAGCAGCTCGGCCGTGTTCTCCGGCCCCTCCGCGTCGGGCATCGGCGGCGCCATCTTCGGGTTCAGCGTGCTAGTGGTGGCGATATAGGCGAGATAGATCGCCGAAAGCAGGAAGCCCGGAATGATCGCCGCCAGGAACAGGCTGCCCACCGAGATCGCCAGCAAATCGCCCATGATGACCAGCATGATCGAGGGCGGGATCAGGATGCCCAGCGTGCCCGAGGCGCAGATCGTGCCGGCCGCCAGCGGATGGCTGTAGCCGCGCTGCAGCATGACCGGCAGCGCCAGCAGCGTCATCATCACCACCGAGGCGCCGATGATGCCGGTGGTCGCCGCCATCACCGTGCCCATCAGCGTGACCGACAGGGCAAGCCCGCCCGGCACCCGGCGCAGCAGCACCTGCAGCGCGTGCAGCAGGTCGTTGGCGACGCCGGATTTCTCCAGCATCGTTCCCATGAAGATGAACATCGGCACGGCAACCAGCACCAGGCTCTCAACGATGCCGCCATAGACCCGCGAGATGATGTTGAAGAATTCGATGGGCGAGAACACGTCGTAGATCACGCCCAGCCCGCCGAAGGCGAGGCCGATGCCGCCCAGCACGATGGCGACCGGCAGGCCGGAAAACAGCAGGAAAGCCAGCGCCACGAACATCAGCACCGGAAAATAATCTTCGATATAGAATTCCATGGAGGCGGGTCCGTTTCGGCGTTTCGCGATCGTCGTCAGGCGTTCAGAAGTGGCGCTTAGCTGCTGTGCGGGGCTGTGGGCTTGTCCGGCATCTCCATTTCACTGTTCGAGAAGAGATGCAGCCCGGCGCGGTCGCGCAGCCGGTCCGGCCCGAACAGATAAACGAGGTTGCGCAGGATCGAGGAAATCGCGGCCAGCGCCAGCAGGGCGAAGCCGAGCGGCACGAAGCTCTTGATGATCCAGCGGTGAGTGAGGCCGGTCAGCGCCGAGGAGACCTCGTGCGACAGGTAGGAGCGCATGACGAAGTCATAGCCGAAATACAGGATCACATAGCAGTAGGGCAGCAGGAAGAAGAGCATCCCGAAGATCTCGATCCAGGCCCTTGTGCGCCCGCTGAAACTCTCGCGCAGCAGCTCGATGCGGACATGGCTGTCCTTCACATAGGCGAAGGCGAAGCACATCAGGAACAGCACCGCGTGCAGGTGCCATTCCAGTTCCTGCAGCTTGGTCGAGCCCAGCACGAAGAAGCGCCGCGTCACCACGTCGAAGATGATGACCAGCATCAGCGGGATCGCCAGCCAGGCCGCCAGCTTGCCGATGGCGCTGACGAAGCGGTTCAGCCCGTCGCTGACCTTGATGAGGGTATCCATGATCCGTCCTTGAGAGTCTCTTGCCGCCTGCCAGATATTGCGGGCGGGGTAGGGGCAGAACGGCCAGGATCACATAGGCGATCCTGGCCGTTCGCCGTCATTAGGTCAGCCGCTGCTTACCGCAGGTAGCCGACTTCCTTCCAGGCCACATAGTCCTTGCGGAAGGCCTGCAGCGAGTCCCAGGCCCGCTTGAAGTCCGGGTCGACGGACTGTTCCTTGGCGACCTCCTGCCAGGCGGCCTCCAGCTGGTCCAGGATCGGCTTCGGCCAGGTGTGGATGTTCACACCCTTGGCCTTCAGCTCCTTCAGCGCGCCGAACTGGATGGCCTCACCCTCGGCGAAGCCGTAGCGGATATTGTCGCCGCACACCGCTTCGATCTGCGCCTGCTGGGTCTTGTCCAGCGCATCCCACTTCGCCTTGTTGATCATCAGGTCGAACAGCGTGGACTGCTGATGCCAGCCGGGGAAGTAATAGTGCTTGGCGACCTGGTGGAAGCCCAGCTTCAGGTCGATGGCCGGCATGGAGAATTCGGTGGCGTCGATGGTGCCCAGCTCCAGCGCCGGATAGATGTCACCGCCGGCGAGAAGCTGCGTCGAGACGCCCATCTTCTCCATCACCTTCGCGCCCAGGCCGAAGAAGCGCATCTTCAGCCCCTTCAGATCCTCGGCGGTCTTGATCTCCTTGCGGAACCAGCCCGAGGCCTCCGGCGCGATGATGGCGCACATCACCGAATGGATGCCGTTCTTGTGGTAGATGTCGTCGAAGATTTCCTTGCCGCCGCCGAAATAGAACCAGGCGAGATATTCGCCGGCATTCGGGCCGAACGGCACGGCGGCGAAGAGCTGCAGCGCCGGCACCTTGCCCGCCCAGTAGCCCGGCGTGGAGAAGGCGGTATCGACCGACCCCTGCGCCACCGCATCGAACACTTCCAGCGCCGGCACCAGGGCGCCCGGCTCGAAGAACTTGATCTGGATATTGCCGCCCGACACCAGATCGATCTGGGCATCGACACGCTTGGCCAGCGTGCCCAGCTGGGTCAGCGAGCCCGGATATGTGGAGCCCATCTTCCAGCGGATGCGCTTCTGCGCCTCGGCATCGCCGGCGGCCATCGCCAGGATGCCGCAGGCAAGGCCCGCGATGGTGGCGGCCTTCAGGATTTTACGTAGATTCATCCCATCGTCTCCCTAGAGTTCGTTTTTGTAAGTTTTGTTTTTGGTCTTCTTGATTTTGATGTGCCCGGCCAAGGGCAAATGCGGTGGCCGGGCACGGGCGCTCCCTGTCAGGAGGGTTGACATATTCGCAACCCCCTCATTCGTTATTGTGAGGCGAGCCTAGCGGCAATTGCTATGCGCGGCAAGATTGTTTCTTCTTTGGAACAATTACAGTCTGTAAGTGTCGAAAAGGCGCGGAACCGGGGCTCCCTCCGCGCTGCGCGCATGCCGGCCATGCGGCCTGTCGCCCTGGCACCCGCCACCTACTCCGCCCGTCACCCCCGCCTTTATTGCGGGGGTCCAGGCTTCCGCTCGCTGGATGTCTGTCGAGAAAGCTGAAGCCTGGATTCCCGCAACAAGTGCGGGAATGACGACAGGGGAAATGGCATCTCGGAGTCTGTGATTGCCGGCGACTTTCGCGCCGTCAGTCGCGCGGTTTCTTCACCAGCGGCATGAAGACCAGTGCGGCGCCGAAGGTCAGGCCGATCAGCAGCAGGCAGTCGTTGAAGCTGAGCACCAGCGCCTCGCGCTGGGCGAGCTGGAACAGTATCTTCATCGCCGCCAGTTCCGGATCGCCCGCCAGGCCGTCCCCCAGCCGTTCGGAGAGCCGGTCGATATAGGCCTGAACCTGCGGCCGGCTGAGCGTCAGGTTCTCGGTCAGGTAGGACAGATGATGGGCGCCGCGATCCACCAGCAGCGTGTTGATGACGGCCAGCCCCATGGCGCCGCCCAGATTGCGCATCAGGTTATAGAGCCCCGCCCCGTTCTTCAGCTTGTCCGGCGGCAGCGTGCCCAGCGCCAGCCGGTTCACCGGCACGAAGCAGAACATCAGCGACACGCCGCGCACCGCCTGCGGCACGAAGAATTCCCAATAGCTCGATTCCGCCGTCAGGAAGCTGTTCAGGTACAGCGCGAAGCAGAACAGCGAGAATCCGAACGCCAGCATCAGCCGCAGATCCAGCCGCGTGGACAGCGTGCCGACCAGCGGCGCCACGGAGAACTGGAAGGCGCCGGTCACCATCATGATGATGCCGATGTCGAGCGCGCTGTAGTCGCGCACCTGGGCGAGGAACAGCGGCGTCAGATAGACCGAGCCGAACAGCCCGATGCCGACCACGAAGCTGAAGAAGCAGCCGAGCGCGAAATTGCGGTCGGCGAAGGCGCGCAACTCCACGATGGGCTGGCGGTAGGTGAAGGCGCGCCAGAAGAACACACAGCCCGAGACGGCGGACAGCACGGCGAGGCGGAAGATCGTCTGGTCCTCGAACCAGTCTTCGCGCGGCCCTTCCTCCAGCACATAGTTCAGCGTGCCGAGCGAGATCGCCAGCGCCACCAGCCCCGGCAGGTCGAGACCGCGCAGATAGGCCGGCTCCGGCTTGTCCACATCGATGCAGCTCCACACCGTCGCGGCGATGATCAGGCCGGGGACGATGTTCACGTTGAACAGCCAGTGCCAGCCCAGCGTCTGGGTGATGAAGCCGCCCAGCGTCGGCCCGATGGTCGGCCCCATGGTGGCGACCAGCCCGATGACGACCGAGACCTTTCCCATGCTGGAGCGCGGAAACATGGTGTAGGCGGTGGAGAAGATCGACGGGATCATCGCCCCGGCGAAAAAGCCCTGCAGCGTGCGCGCCACGATCATCGCCTCCAGGCTGGTGGCCAGCGAGCACAGGAAGCTGAAGATGGTGAAGCCCAGCGCCGCGATGCTGAACATCACCCGCGTCGAGAGGATGCGCGCCAGCGCCCCGGACAGCGGGATCATCACCACCTCGGCAATCAGGTAGGAGGTCTGGATCCAGCTGATCTCCTCCACGCTGGCCGACAGGCCCGCCTGGATATCGGCCAGCGAGCTGGCGACGATCTGCACGTCCAGGATCGCCATGAACATGCCGAAGATCATCGCGAAGAAGCCGGCCTTCTGGCGGAAGGTCGGCGGCGGCCGGTCGCCGATGGCCGGGGCTGGGGCGGGCGTGCTGCTCATTCCCCGGAATCGCGGATATCCACCGACACCACGGCCGACAGGCCGGGCCGCAGCCTCTCCCGCAGCGGGTTATCCGGCGACAGCGCTATGCGGACCGGCAGGCGCTGCACCACCTTGGTGAAGTTGCCGCTGGCATTTTCCGGCGGCAGCAGGCTGAACTGGGAGCCGCTGGCCGGCGCCAGACTCTCGATGCGGCCTTCCAGCGGCGTGCCGGCAAAGGCATCGATCTCGACCCGCACACGCTGGCCGATGCGCATGCGGCCGATCTGGGTCTCCTTGAAATTCGCCACCAGATAGACCTCCGGCAACGGCACGACGGACATCAGGTTGGTGCCGGCGCGCACATAATGACCGACCCGCACGCCGCGATTGCCGACGACGCCATCGACCGGCGCCCGGATCACCGTATGGGCCAGATCGACCTCGGCGACAGTCTGGGCGGCACGCGCCTCCTCGACCTGAGCCTCGGCCAGCACGCGCTCGCTCTGCAGCACATCCAGGCGCTGGCGTTCCGCCGCCAGGGCAGCCCGTGCGCTGGCCTGCGCCGCCGTCGCCTTGGCGAAATCGGCCTCCGCCGTCTCCAGCCGCTGGCGGCTGACCACATCGTCGCGGCGCAAGGCCTTCAGCCGGTCATAGTCGCGCCGGCTGCGGTTCAGCTCGGCATCGGCGCCGGCGACCGCCGCCTCGGCCTGCTCAATCAGCGGCAGCTGCAACAACAGGCGGCTGTCGATGCCGACAATGACCGCCTGGGCTGAGGCCACATTGGCCGCCGCCTCGGCGACACGCGCGGCATAATCGCTGTCCACCAGCGTCACCAGCACCTCGCCCGCCCTGACCCGCTGATTGTCAGCCACCGGGACGCTGGCCACATAGCCGGGCACGATGGGGCTGACGACCGAGATGTCGGCATGGATATAGGCGTTGTCGGTCTTCTCGACGAAGCGCCATTCGGTCTGCCAGCGCCAGCCGGCATACAGCGCCGCCGACAGCAATCCCGCCAGGGCCAGCATCAGCACCAGCTTGCGCATTCCATCCCCGTCTTTTCCGTACCGTTTCTCTGCACCCGTCCAAACTGAACTGAACGGTTCAGTTTATCCTTGCCCGCACGCTACGCCCGGCTTCATAGTCCGTCAATATTGACTGCGTGGATTCGGTTCAACTCAACTGTCACCCCCGGACTTGATCCGGGGGTCCAGGGGCGGTGCCCAGCTTGGATCGTCTCAGAACGCGGCCCTGGATTGCCGGGTCAAGCCCGGCAATGACAAGGATAGAGAAGGGGCATCAGGTGGAGACGGTCCTGCTGGACAGTGTGATGGAGGAACCCGCCGCCGGCTCGAAGCCGGCGCAGGTGCTGGCCGCCGCCCGCGCGGAATTCCTGCGCCACGGCTTCGCCAACACCAGCATGGACACCATCGCGCGCGTGGCCGGCGTCTCCAAGGCCACGGTCTATGCCCATTTCGGCAGCAAGGAGGAACTGTTCGCGGCGATGGTCGCGACCAACTGCCGGCGCATCGCCGAAAGCCTGAAGGAGGAGACGCTGGAAGGGCTGCCGGTGCGCGCCGCGCTGACACAGATCGGGCGGCAGTTCCTGACCTTCCTGCTGAGCCCCGACACCCAGGCGATCTACCGCGTCGTGGTGGCGGAGACGCCGCGCTTCCCCGACCTTGGCCGGCGCTTCTATGCCGCCGGGCCGCAGAACACGCGCGGCCGCATCGCGCGCTATCTGGAGCGCGCCGCCGACCGCGGGCTGATCCGGCTCGACGATCCGGCCCGCGCCACCGAAATGTTCCTCGGCATGCTGATCGGCCCGCGCCACCTGAAGCGCGTGCTGGGGCTGGAGCCGGCCATGTCGGACACCGAGATATCCAGCGCCGTGGACCATGCCGTCGCATGCTTCCTCGTCCTGCATCCGACGCCCTGAGAGGGTCGGATCGCGAAGCGGGATTTTCATAAAATCTTAAGTATATTGATCCAAAATCCTGCCAACAGCGCGGCGTGGGCTATACTGCCGCGAAACAGGATCGGGATCTGTCACCCCTATGAGTACCCCCTTATGAGTGCGCCTGTCGATATCGCGCACAGCAAGCTGCGCAGCCTGTATCATTTCTGGGAATCGCGGCGCCCGGCCCCTGATCTGCTGCCCGGCCGCCAGCATTTCCAGGCCGAGGATATCTGGCCCTGGATCGGCTATATCGGCATGGTGGATGTGGAACGCGGCGATGGCCCGGATACGCCGCTGCGTTTTCGCATCCGGTTGCAGGGCGAGAATCTGGCGCGGCTGACCGGCAACAGGCAGGCCGGCCGCTATCTCGACGAGACGCTGAACACCAAGTATCGCGAGCTGATCCTGGACCAGCATATCCAGGCCGCCAGAACCGGCCAGCCGGCCTATCGCATCCAGCGCGACGATTCGAAACCCTGGAAGCGGATCGACCGGCTGGTGCTGCCCTTCGCCAGCGATGGCCATACTGTCGATCTGCTGATGACAGGGCTCTACATGGCGGTCACGCCATCGCGGCCCTTCAGCGAAAATATCCCCTGACTCGCCCCGCCACGGCCAGCTTCAATAAATATTTAGAACTTTATTAATTATTTGCCGATCATCCTGTAGCCACGGCCAAATTCCGACCCGGCAAGGACCATGGATTCGATACAGCATAAGGAACTGGCGGCGCTCCACCGCTTCTGGCAGGGGCTGTCGAAAGACGGCCGGCTGCCCGCGCGCCATGATTTCCTGGCGGAGGACCTTGCCGACTGGATCGGCCATATCAGCCTGCTGGAGGTGGAGCGCGATCCGCTGCGCTTCCGCTTCGTCCTGCATGGCGGCCATTTCACCCTGCTGTCAGGCCTGTCGCTGGCCGGCCGTTACCTTGAGGAAGGGCTGACACCGCGCTACCGCGACGAGGTGCTGGCCTGCTACCGGGAAGCCGTGGAGACGCGGCAGGCGGTCTATCGCCACTATAGCGACCACAGCCTGCCCTGGCGCGAACTCGACCGGGTGATCCTGCCGCTGGCCGATGACGGCGTTACCGTGGACCGGGTCATGGTCGGGCTTTACACCCTCGCCGACCCGCCGTCGCAGGGCGGCTCCCGGCTGCTTTCGCGCCGGAACTGAGCCGCCCCCAGACGTCTGTTATTCCGCCGCCGGTTTGGCGATCAGGATGTCACCGCCCTTTTCCATAAAGCTTTTCGACATCTCCGCCATGCCGCTCTGCGCATAGTCGCGGACTTCCTGGCTGATCTTCATCGAGCAGAATTTCGGCCCGCACATGGAGCAGAAATGCGCCAGCTTCGCGCCCTCGGCGGGCAGGGTCTGGTCATGGAACTGCTCCGCCGTCTCCGGGTCGAGCGACAGGTTGAACTGGTCGCGCCAGCGGAATTCGAAGCGCGCGCGGGACAGCGCATCGTCCCGCACCTGCGCCGCCGGATGGCCCTTGGCGAGGTCGGCAGCATGGGCGGCCAGCTTGTAGGTGATGACACCCACCTTCACATCGTCGCGGTCGGGCAGGCCCAGATGCTCCTTCGGCGTCACGTAGCACAGCATCGCCGTACCGAACCAGCCGATCATCGCCGCCCCGATGCCGCTGGTGATATGGTCATAGCCCGGCGCGATATCGGTGGTCAGCGGCCCCAGCGTATAGAACGGCGCCTCGCCGCAGACCGAAAGCTGCTTGTCCATATTGGCCTTGATCTTGTGCATCGGCACATGGCCCGGCCCTTCGATCATCACCTGCACATCATGCTTCCAGGCGATCTGCGTCAGCTCGCCCAGCGTCTCCAGCTCGGCGAACTGGGCGGCGTCATTGGCATCGGCGATGGAGCCGGGGCGCAGACCATCGCCCAGCGAGAAGGACACGTCATAGGCCTTCATGATCTCGCAGATTTCCTCGAAATGCGTGTAGAGGAAATTCTCCTTGTGGTGGGCGAGGCACCATTTGGCGAGGATCGAGCCGCCGCGGCTGACGATTCCGGTCACGCGCTTAGCGGTCAGCGGGATATAGGCCAGCCGCACCCCGGCATGAATGGTGAAGTAATCCACCCCCTGCTCGGCCTGCTCGATCAGCGTGTCGCGGAAAATCTCCCAGCTGAGGTCTTCCGCCTTGCCGCCGACCTTCTCCAGCGCCTGATAGATCGGGACGGTTCCGATAGGGACCGGGGAATTGCGCAGAATCCATTCCCGCGTGGTGTGGATATTGCGCCCGGTGGAGAGGTCCATGACCGTATCCGCGCCCCAGCGGATCGCCCAGACCATCTTGTCCACCTCCTCCGCGACCGAGGAGGTCACGGCGGAATTGCCGATATTAGCGTTGATCTTCACCAGGAAGTTACGGCCGATGATCATCGGCTCCGCCTCCGGGTGGTTGATGTTGGCCGGAATGATGGCGCGGCCGCGCGCCACCTCGTCGCGCACGAATTCCGGCGTCACATAATCGGGGATGGCGGCGCCGAAGCTCTCTCCATCGCGCTCGAACCGCTCCTTCAGCCGCTCCCGGCCCAGATTCTCGCGGATCGCGACATATTCCATCTCCGGCGTGACGATGCCGGCGCGGGCATAGGCCAGCTGGGTAACCGCCCTGCCCGCCTTGCCGCGCAGCGGCCGGATGCCGGACCGGTCGAACATCGCCACCTTGCGCTGTTCGCCCTGCTTCAGCCCATCATCCTCCGGCCTGATATCGCGGCCCTCATAGGCCTCCACATCGCCGCGGCCCTCGATCCAGGGGCGGCGCAGGGTCGCCAGGCCGCGCGCGATATCGATGGAGGCGGCGGGGTCGGTATAGGGGCCAGAGGCATCATAGACCCGCATCGGCGGCTCGCCGGAGGACGGCTCCAGATCGATCTCGCGCAAGGCGACCCGGATATCGGGATGGCGCGTGCCGGGGACGTAAATCTTGCGCGAGGCCGGCAGCGGCCCGGTGGTGACGGAAAATTCTTCGAAAGAGACTGGCTTTGCGGATGACATGGCGATCTCCAACAAGGTTGCAGGAGATCCGGGAGAGCTTCGAAATGGGGGTTGGCCTGTGATGTGTGTGCGGCCCTTTCCATCCCTACGCCGGTACGACCCGGATCAGGTTCTAAGGGTTCCCGCGCGCTAGCGGTATCTCAGCCCCTTCTCGGGGCGCCCCTTGGATAACGGCATGATGGCCCCGGTGGTTCGGCACTGTCAATCGGGGGGATCACGTCGTTGGGATGTCTGCGCTGGAAAGAAAACCGTGACTTTGGCACTTATACTCTTGCCGTCACCCCCGCATTTATTGCGGGGGTCCAGGCCTCCGCTTACTGGATATCTGCCGAGCAGGCTGAGCCCTGGATTCCCGCAACAAGTGCGGGAATGACGGTTTGAGAAAATGTGCGCAACCACAGTACCGCTACCCTCCCACCCGCCGCAGCGCGTAGAGTGCCGGCGACAAAAACGCAGGGGATAAGCTTTCCATGGGGATCATCACCGACATCGTGCTGCCGGTTTCGCTGGCCTTCATCATGATCTCCATCGGGCTGACGCTGACGCTGGGCGATTTCCGGCGTGTCGCGGCGCAGCCCCGCGACTTCCTGATCGGTGCCGTCAGCCAGATCATCGTGCTGCCGCTGGTCGCCTTCGCGCTGGTCACCGCCTGGCGGGTGGAGCCGGTGCTGGCGGTCGGCGTCATGATCATCGCCGCCGCCCCCGGTGGCGTGACCTCCAACCTGCTGACCCTGTTCGCGCGCGGCGATGTGGCGCTGTCGGTCTCGCTGACCGCGATCACCAGCCTGCTCAGCGTCGTCACCGTGCCGCTGATCGTGGTGACGGCGCACCAGCATTTTGTCGCCGGATCGGGGGGCGAAGTCGCGGGTGATCTGACCGTGACCGGGGCGGTGCTGAAGATTTTCGTCATCGTCACCGTGCCGGTGCTGGCCGGGCTGGCGGTGCGCCATACGATGCCGGGTTTCGCCCTGCGTTTCGAGCCGCTGGCGCGGCGGATATCGGCGGTGCTGTTCGTGCTGGTGATGGTGGGTGCGATCTATGCCGAGCGCGCCAATATCGGCAGCTATTTCGCGCAGGCCGGGGCGATCACCCTGACGCTGAACATCGCGATGATGGCGATTGCCTTCTATGGCGCGGCGTGGCTGGGCATGCGACGGCCGCAGCGCATCGCCATCGCGCTGGAATGCGGGCTGCAGAACGGCACGCTGGCGATCGCCGTGGCCGCCAGCCTGTTCCACGAGACGCTCTACGCCATCCCGGCAGCGATCTACAGCCTGATGATGTTCGGCACCGCGCTCGCCTTCGTGTTCCTGGTCACGCGCGGCAGGCCGGCAGCGGTGTAGGGAAAGCGGCGCTTATACCGGCGTGGCGGACAGGCGGACGCCGAAGCTCTTCAGCACCTTCAGCACCGTGCTGAATTCCGGCCGCCCCTCCGCGCTGAGGGCGCGATAGAGCGATTCGCGCGCAAGTCCGGTCTCCTGGGCGATCTGCGTCATGCCCCGCGACCGGGCGACATCACCCAACGCGGCGGTAATGACCGCCGGGTCGCCATCCTCCATGGCCGCATCCAGATAGGCGGCTATCGCCTCTGGACTGTCCAGATGCTCGGAAGCATCCCACAGCCGTGTCTTTACCGGCATCGTCCTATTCCTCCAGTTCCAAAACCAGCGCCCTGGCCTTCGCAATATCTCGGTCCTGCGTGCGCTTGTCTCCGCCGCACAGCAGAATCATCAGGACGGGTCCACGCTGGCAGAAATACACGCGATAGCCCGGCCCGTGATCGATCCGCAATTCGCTGACGCCGCCGCCGACCGGTTTCACGTCGCCCGGATTGCCCAGCGAGAGCCGCCGCAACCGGATCGCGATCCGCGCCTTTGCGTCACGATCCTTCAGCCGGCCAAACCAGCTGGCAAAGACCTCTGTCTGGCGCACTTCGATCATACTGAAATGTAACTTATAGATTACATTCATACAAGCAGCTGAAGTACAGATAACTTCCGCCGGGCGCCGAAACCCCTTATAGAATCCCGCCATGGCATACAGCATCGTTCCCGACACCGAGAGCGCACCCTGGCGGACCGTCGTGTCGGTGCGGGCCTGGTTCGACACCGCCACTGGTCGGGAGGAGAAGACAGGCAGCGGCGTGCTGGTCGGTCGCAATGATGTGCTGACCGCCTCGCACATCGTCTATGACGCCCGCTATGGCGTCGCCGACCATATCGAGATCGCACCGGGCAGCACGCCGCTGACACAGCCTTTCGGCACCTACACGGCGGTCAGCTGGTCGCACGAGATCGTCGATCCGGATGACGACAACGTGCTGGAGATCGACGAGGTCACGCGTGACTATGCGGTGCTGAGCTTCGACACCCCGCTGGGCGAGGAGCTGGGCTGGATGACGCTCGACCCCGGCTTCACAGCAGGAACCGCCACCCTGACTGGCTATCCGGGAATACAATCGGGCCGCATGACGACGGAGACCGCATCGGCTGGCCTGACGGAAGCCGCTGGCGTGCTGTCGCTGACGGGATTTGAAGTACGTCCTGGCCATAGCGGCGGGCCGGTCTGGGTCGAGGGCGCGAACGGGCCGGCGCTGGTCGGGCTGGTTTCCACCATCGCCTGGGGCTTCCAGATTGGCGGCGGCCAATACGACAAAATCCTGTCCCTGACGGCCGGCAACGAGCATCTGCTGGGCGCCTATGGCGCCATCGACGTGACCGGCGGCGCGCTGGCCGACATGATTGCCGGGGCCGACCATGCCGACCGCATTACAGGGGCCGGCGGCGCGGATACGCTGAGCGGCGGCAAGGGCGCGGACACGCTGACAGGCGGCGAGGGCGGCGATGTGCTGCGCGGCGGCAAGGGGCATGATTCGATCGTCGGCGGGGCCGGCGACGATACGCTCTATTCCGGGCTGGGGCGCGACACGCTGGAAGGCGGAGACGGGGCGGATGTCTTCGTGCTGCGCGGATACGATCCCATCTTTCCGGGCGCCGAGCTTGCCCCCACCCTGCTGGATTTCACACAGGGCATGGACCGGCTGATGGTGGAGGGGGTCACCGAGCCGGAAATCCAGGCGGCGCTCGCGCTGCAATCCGATGATGGTGAATTTCTGATATTTAACGTCAGCGGTAGCATGATAAGGCTGGCCGGCATCAACGCCTTGACCGAGGCCGATTTTCTTTTCGAAGTGACCAGCTAACCACTTTGAATAATTGGTTAATCATTTTGTAAAACACTATTATTCCATTGACGGCATGCTGGAAGCGGGCGCATGTTTCCATAAAATTGCTTCTATCTCCGATGCGCACATAGTATCGCCGCGCTAGAAACAGGCGGCAGCCAGCCTTCCAGAAAGGAATCCTCCCATGGCAACCATCCCCGGCGGCATCATCGACACGACGACCAGCATCTCGCAGATCACCAAGGATGTGATCAGCGCGATCCTGACGCAGCAGAACATCGTCGAGACCAGCATCCAGAAGGTGTCGATCACCACGCCGACCCAGACGGTGACGCTGACCGGATCCAATAACAAGGTTATCATCGACAGCTCCGCCAACGACACGGTGACGGTCGCCGGCAGCACGGGCGACGATCTGGTCGTCGCCGGGGCGGGCACCGACATCATCATGGGCGGTGCCGGCAACGATTCCCAGTTCGGCGGTGCCGGCAACGACATTGTCTCCGGCGGTGCGGGCGACGACCTCAATTATGGCGGCGAAGGCAACGACGTCATGTATGGCGGCAGCAATGACTTCCTTTATGGTGGCGTGGCGGCGGATGATGATGGCAACAACACGATGTTCGGCGACGAAGGCGACGACTCTCTGGTCGGCGGCTCCGGCAACGACACGATGCGCGGCGGCGACGACAACGACACCGTCGAAGGCACGGCCGGCAACAACCTGATCTATGGCGGAACGGGGGATGACTCCCTTGTGGGCGGCACCGGCAGCGACACGATGCAGGGCAATCAGGGCAATGATATCGTAACCGCTGGCAGCGCCATCTCCGCGGAACTGCGCGGCGGCAAGGATAATGACAGCATCGTCGGCGGCGGCGGCAACGACACGCTCTATTCCGGCAAGGGCACGGATACGCTGACCGGCGGGGCAGGCGACGATATCTTCTCCTTCAAGCAGGGCGACGGCACGGCGGTGATCACCGATTTCGGCACCGGCAGCGACCGGATCGAAATCGTCGGCTACAGCTTCAGCCAGCTGGCCATTGCCAACAATGGCTCGGGCCATGCCGTGGTCACGCTGCCGGACGGCTCCACCATCGAGCTGCAGGGCGTGGACGCCGCCACCCTGACGGCCGATTTCTTCCTGTTCAGCTGATCTTAACAAAGCAGGCGTAATTTCCCGCGAGAGCCCGGCCGGCAAGAATACCGGTCCGCTGTCGCTTCCTGCGGGTGGAACTGTCCCGCGCCAACAAGGGCTCGTATGCCAGATGCGGGAGACTGCGCCCTCCGGCTCCGCCGCCATCACCCTCTTCCTGCTCGGGCCGGAGCTGTATCTTGGCATCCTGGCCGAGACACAACCCTTTCCCGCCGACGCCACCCTTGCCCTCAATCGCGGCGAGAAGCCGGTGCAGCAGCTTGTCCGCACCGTCGTCGATGTGCGCGGCGGCGTGCGGCGGCGCGGCTTTGTCCTTTTCCGCCGCTCCGGACGCTCCGCGCAGCCCGTCTCGCAGATGAGAATCGGCGACCGCGGCAAACAGACCCTGCTTGTCCCTTCCGGGCCGGCACTGCCCTTCGCCGAGGCCGCGCGGCGGCTGGGCAACGATCTCTGCCTGCGCACCCTCGGTTTCCTCGTGCGTGAGGCCGCTCCCCGGCTTGGCCTGTTCGAACGCGGGCAGGATACATCCGCGATTCACGCCCTGCTGCTGGAGATGGCGACCGCCTATCTGCCGGTCAGCTATCACGCCGACCTGTCGCACGGTAAGCATTATGTCGAATCGCGGCTGGTGGCACCGGACACGCGCCCGGTGACGATCCTGTCGATCGGCCAGGATGGCGCGCGCGTCACCCTGACAAAACCTGTCGAGATTTCCCGCGTCTCCAACAGCGATTTCCGCCAGGGCCTGTTTTTGAACGGGCAGGATGAACAGCCCTTCCGGGACGAGATCGTGGTCATGCTGCAGGGCGATCAGGCGCTGAAGATCGCCGCGCCGAACGTCCGCGGCACCTCAATGAAGGCGTTTCTCGGGCGGGTCGCGGAGTTCGATATGGCGGCCCGGCTGCGCCTGCGTGAGGCGTTGGGCACGATCATCGGCAAGGACGATCCGTTCGGCTTGGTCTTCGCCTGGATGCAGCGGCTGCAGGCCTTCGGCGCCGTGACCAGCGCCAATGCCAGGGCGCCGTTCGGCGGCGGCATTGACCTTGCCGTGCCCTGCGGCGATGCCGGTATCTACCTGCGCGGCTGGCTGTGGGACCCGCATGAGGCGCTGCAGCGCTTCGACGTGGTGTCGGCCTATGGCGAAAAGACCTCCGCCCTCGACCGTCTGGTCCGCATCGACGATGAGAAAGTCGGCAAGCATTTCCAGAAGAACGGCCTGCCGATGCTGCGGGAAAAGCCCGGCTTCGTCGCCTTCCTGCCGATGGCGAAGGGCGCGCGGCATGGGCTGCAGACCCGCGCCGAGCTGGATTTTGCCGGCGGGGTGAAGATCGATCTCATGAGCCCGGTCTCGCAGATGACGCCACGCCTCGCCCGCGATCTTGTGCTGCGTTCCGTCCCGCGCGAGAGCGTCACGCCGGAGATTCTGGAGACCCTCTACCATCCGGCGCTGGGCGCCCTGCAGGCGGAGTGCCTGACCGGCAAGCGGATCGACCGGGTGGTTTCCTTCGGCACGCAACCGACGAAGCCCGGCGTCAGCATCGTCATCCCGCTCTATGGCCGCTATGATTTCATCCGCGCGCAATGGATGCGCTTTGCCTTCGATCCAGACCTGACCAATGCCGAGCTGATCTATGTGCTCGACAAGCCGGAGGATGCGGCGGAGGTCGACTCGCTGCTGCGCGGGCTGCACCTGACCTTCGGCGTGCCCTGCCGGCTGGCGGTGAATGCGGAGAATTATGGCTTCGCCGGCGCCTCCAATCTGGGGGCGTCGCTGGCCACCGCGCCGATGCTGCTGTTCCTGAATTCTGATGTCGTGCCGATGGGGCATGGCTGGCTCAGCCAGATGCTGGGCTTCTACAAGGCAACACCGGAGATCGGCCTGCTGGGGCCGAAGCTGCTGTTCCCCGATGGCAGCATCCAGCATGCCGGCCTGCATTTCATCGGTGGCATCACGCAATGGTGGCTGAACGGCGTCTATTGCAAGGGCTACCCCGCCGACTGGCCTGCGGCCTGTACCTCGCGGGAGGTTCCCGCCGTCACCGGCGCCTGCATGATGATCGCGCGCGGCAAGTACGAGGCGGTGGGCGGCATTCCCGAGCACTATGTGATCGGCGATTTCGAGGATACCGACCTCAGCCTGCGCTGCCGTCGGCAGGGCTGGCGCAACTGGTACATGGCCGACGCCGCGCTGATGCATATGGAGCGCGCCTCCATCGAGGGCCATGCCAGCTACAGCCTGGCGCCGGTCGATGCCTATAATGGCTGGCTGCACACGAAGCTTTGGGGCGCGGATATCGCCGCACTGCAAGGGGCGTTCGCGGGCGGCCCGCTGCGGCAGGTGGCGTGATGCGCATCCTGCAGGTTGCCCCGGCCTTCTTCGAGTTCCAGCCCGGCGGGACAGAGCTGTGCGCGCGCAGCCTGCACCGCGCCGCACTCGGCGAACCCGGCATCGAGTCGCATTTGCTGGCCTGCGTGCCTTCCTGGCATGCCAAACCTGGGGCTGGCAGCGATTTCCTGACGCCGACAGCCGGCCGGAACGAGACCGGCATCTCGATCCGGGCGTTCGACACCTTCCACCTGTCGCAGCTGGATGATCTGGGCGTCCTGCGCTCCTTTAGGGATTTTCTGCAGGATTACCGCCCGGACCGTATCCATTTCCACCATCTGCTGTATCTGGGCGTGGAAGGCATCGCTGTCGCGCGGCGCACCTGCCCGGACGCGGAAATCCTGCTGACGCTGCATGATTACTATGCGATCTGCGCCCATGACGGGCTGATGACGAAGAAGCAGGACGGCGCGCTGTGCTATGGCGCGCAACCGCATGCCTGCCTGCAGTGCCTGCCGGAAGCCTCGCTTGAGGATTTCGCCCTGCGCGAACAAGGCATCCGCGCCGCACTGGAGCTGGTGGACCGGCTGATCGCGCCCAGCGCCTTCCTGCGCGAGCGCTTCCTCGCCTGGGGCATCCCGGCGGAGCGGATCGTCTGCCAGCCCAACGCCCTGCCGGAAGGCTGGGCGGGGGTGACGCCGCTGCCGCCGCGCGAGTGCCGGCCGGACGCGCCCATTCGCTTCGGCTTCTTCGCCAATGTGATGCCGCACAAGGGGCTGCATGTGCTACTGGAGGCCGCCCTGTCGCTGAAGGAACAGGGCGTAGAAGGCTTCCGCATCGCCGTGCATGGATCGGACAAGCATGCGCCCGAGGCCTACAAGGCGCGGATCGCGGCGCTTTCCGACAGGCTGGGCGCATCCGTCTCGCAGCGCGGCGGCTATGCGCATGAGGAACTGCCGGGCCTGCTGGCGGGCGTCGATGCGGTCATCGTGCCGTCGGTCTGGTGGGAGAATGATCCGCTGATCGTCCGCCAGGCTACAGCCGCCGGGCGTCCCATCCTCTATGCCGATCTGGGCGGGCTGGCCGAGGCCGGGCAGCAGTCGGGCGGCATCCCCTTCGCTGCCTGCGATGCCGCATCGCTGGCGGACCGGATGCTGTCCTTTATTCAGGACACGGGCACTCAGGACGCAGGCGTCACACGGCAGCCGACGCTGGCCGTCGGAGGGCAGCGCTGATGGCCCCGGCGCCGGGGAGCAGCCTGCCGGCGCGCCAGGCCAGCCTGCCGGCGCACGCGGGCGGCATTCTCGGCTGCATCGATGCCATCGATGGCGACCGGCTGTTCGGCTGGGCCTGGGACCCGGCACGCCCGTCGGCACGGCTGCCGATCGAGATCTATGTCGATGGCGACCGGACGGCGCGGATGGAAGCCGGGCAGCTGCGCGAGGATCTGGCCGCCAACGGCATCGGCGACGGCTATCACGCCTTCGAATATCAGGACCCCCAGGGCCGGGCGCTGGCCAGCCACAGCATCGAGGTCCGGCTGGCAGGGCAGGCGGGATCGCTGCCGGCGGCGGGACAGGCGGCCTCCGTGCTGGCGACGCATGCGCTGTTTACGCGGCTGGCTCAGCTGGAGTCGGCGGTGGCGGGGCTGCAGGACGAACAGCAGAAAACCGGCAGGTTCTATCACTTCGCCCTGAAGGGGCTGGAGACGCTGCAGCGCGATGTCACCCTCCACGACAAGGTGCTGTATCGCCAGGACGAACGCACCGAGGCGATCCTGCAGCAGACCTCGCGCTTCGGCGACTTCGTCCGCAAGATCGTCTGGAACCGGCGGTTCATTGTCACGCTGTCCTTCCTCGGGCTGTTCGCCCACCTGTTCTGGATTTTCATTTTCTTCTTCTGAGGCGTAAGCGCGTTGCCGGAAACCGAGACATGACCGCCGAGAGCGACTTCCACCGGGAGATCGAGGATATCGCCGCGTATTTCGACGCGGTTTTCTATCTCGACCGCAATCCCGACGTGGCCGCCGACGGCATGGACCCCGTCGCGCATTATGTGCGGTATGGCTGGCGCGAACGCCGCGACCCGTCGCCCGACTTCTGCACACTGGCCTATCTGCAGGCGAACCCGGATGTCGAGGCGGCGGAAATCAACCCGTTCTGGCATTACGTCATCTTCGGGCGCTACGAGAATCGCAGTCTGCGCCCCGCCGAAGAAACGCCACTGCATGAGCGGCAGGCCGATATCATCGCGCCGCATGTCGATGCTGCCTTCTATCTTGGCAAATATCCGGACGTCGCCGAGGCCGGCATCGACCCGGTGCAGCATTACTGGCTGTCGGGATGGCGGGAAGGCCGCGACCCCAGCCCCGCCTTTTCGACCGGCTTCTACCTTTCCAGCAACCCCGATGTCGCCGAGGCGGGCATCAACCCGCTCTGGCATTATGTCGTCGCCGGCCAGGCAGAGGGACGCGCGCCGCGCCACCCGGCGGGCCGCCGGCATGAGCTTCTGGCGCAGCAGACCAGCTTCAATGCGCTGGTCGCCAAATGGCTGAAGCAGGAGAAGCCTCCCACACGTCAGAAGGCGGCGACGCTTGGCAAGCGCATCCTCGCGCGCCGCAAGGCCGGCCAGGACCGGCTGGTGATCGCAGCCGGGCAGGATGATTACCGGAAGATCGGCGGCGGCGTGCAGTTCTGCATCCAGCGCGAGGAGAAGCTGGCCCCGGCGCAGGGCGCGCTCTATGTGAACATCCATCCCTGGCAGCCCCTGCCATGCCTCGCGGACCGGAAAGGCGATCCGCTGATGCGGGTTATCGCGGCGGGCGAAGAGGTGGGCACCGTCCTGATGTCGGAGCTTACCGCCTGCATCGGATCGCTTGCGGGAAAGTTCACGGCGACCAGCCTGATTGTGCACCATCTGATGGGGCACCAGCCGGAGGCGCTGGCCGCGCTGGCGCAGGCCGCCGGGGCGTCGTGCCATGTCTGGCTGCACGATTCCTTCACCATCTGCCCCAGCTTCGCGCTGCAGCGGAACAATGTCGCCTTCTGCGGCGCGCCGGACATCGCCTCGAACGCCTGCCAGCTCTGCCTGTTCGGCGAGGCCCGCCGCGACCACCAGCGCCGGCTTGCCGCCTTCTTCCGCGACACCGGCGCCACCCTGATCGCCCCGTCGGAGCCAGCGCTGGCCTTCTGGCGCGCGCGCGGCGGGATCGAGGCCCGTTCCGCCATCGTCATCCCGCACCTGACACTGGCGGAGGAAAAGGTTACCACTGCTGCCAAGCCGGGCGATCCGGACAGACCGCTCCGGCTCGCCTTCATCGGCACACAGCTGCCCTACAAGGGCTGGACGGTCTTCTGCGACCTTCACGAAGCGCTCGCCGGCCAGACGGACCTGGAATTCTGGTGCTTCGGAACGGCGTCCCCCGGCCTGACGGGCATCACGCATGTTCCGGTGAACGTCAAGGCGGAAGATCCCGACGCCATGGTGACCGCCCTGCGCGAGAAGGATATCGATTTCGTCCTGCACTGGGCGGATTGCTTCGAGACCTTTTCCTTCTCCACCTGCGAGGCCATCGCCGCCGGCGCCAGCGTCATCACCAACCGCACATCGGGCAATGTGACGGCCATCATCGAGGAGACCGGCCACGGCATCGTGCTGTCCGACAAGGCGGAGCTGCTGGCTTTCCTGACAAACGGGCAGGCCGGGAAGATGGCGCGGAACCGGCGGAAGGCCGCCGGCATGACCCGCATCGAACGGCGCTACAGCGCCTTGTCCTTCGCCGCGCTGGACGGAAGTGCGCCATGACGATCCATGCCTTCACCAGCTTTTCCTACAGCTATCTGAACCGGGCGCGGGTGCTGGCCACGACGCTGCGCCGGCAGCATCCGGACTGGGTGCTGTGGGCGGTGCTGACCGACCGCGCGCCGGAAGGCTTCGCCATCGACTGGGACCGAGAGGAGTTTGACCGCGTCCTGACCGCCGAGGAACTGCTGGGCGAGACTGCCGGGCAATGGCTGTTCGGCCACGACGTCATCGAGGCCTGCACCGGCGTGAAGGCAGCCGCGATGCAGTGGATCATGCAGAGCGATACCTGCACGAAGCTGTTCTATTTCGACCCTGACATCGCGATCCTGAACCCGGTGACGGAGATCGCCGATCTGCTGGACAGCCATTCCATCGTGCTGACGCCGCACCAGATCGACCCGGAGCCACGCGCCAGGCGCGGCGCTATCATGGATAACGAGATGGCCTCGCTGCGCCACGGTGCCTTCAATCTGGGCTTCCTTGCCGTCCGCAACGACCAGGAAGGCAAGCGCTTCGTGGACTGGTGGGCGGACCGGCTGCAGGACTGGTGCCATGACCGGCAGGATATGGGCGTCTTCGTCGATCAGAAATGGTGCGATCTCGTGCCCTGCTTCTTCGACCGGGTGAAAATCCTGCGCGACCCCGGCTGCAATGTCGCCAGCTGGAACATCAGCCAGCGCCGCCTGTCCTTCGACGACCAGGGCATGGCACGGGTCAACGGCCAGCCCCTGCGCTTCTTCCATTTCACCAAGCTGGGCGCCGTCGGCGATGCGATGACGCAGCGCTATGCCGGGGACAATATCGAGGTCTATGAGCTGTGGCTCTGGTATCGCAACCAGATCGAGAAGGCGACCAGCCCGGAAATCCCCAACCGCTACTGGTATTATGATAGCTTCGACAATGGCGTACCGGTCCCCAAGCAGGCGCGGGTCCTGTACCGGGAACGGAGCGACCTTAGGGCCGCCTTCCCCGACCCCTGGAAGGCCGAGGGCGGCTATTTCGAGTGGCTGTGCAGGGAAACCGACTTCATGGCCGGTATGGCGGGCATTAGCGGGAAACCGGCTTGAGCAGTGTTCCTGAATCGATCGCGCGGTTCTTCGACCTCCGCAAGGCGGGAGAGTTGCAGGACTTCATCGCCGGTCTCGACCCCGCCGATCCGCTGCAGGCGGCCCTCAGGCGCTATGCGCTGACCTGGCCGGCGAGCAGCGCGGCGGACAACGAAGCCGCCTTCGACCCTGCCCGGCACCTGTCGGCGGACCTCAGCGCCGCCCTGCTGGGCGACTGCCCCTGCATCTTCCTCGGCAGCAACGACTGGGCGATCCGGGCGATGGCGCCCATCGAGGCGCTTGAGGATAAGATGCGGCTGTTCGCCCGCCATATCCGATACGTCCGCAAGCAGTATGCCGATCGCCAGGTGCTTGCTGTCGTTGTGCCGGAAAAGGACTTCCTGATGGATGCGCTGTTCACGCGCACAGGAGACTACGCTGGCATGACCGAGGCGATGCAGCGGCTCGGCGCAGGGCTGGACGAGAGCGGTATAGATCTGCTGTTTCACCAGTTCATTGACGGGCTGGAAAAATACCAGCCGCGCGAGGAGCTGCTCTATTTCGACACGCATCTGCCCACGCGTAATTACGTCCAGATTCTCGCCAATGTGCTGCAGACGCTCGACCTCAACTGGCAGGAAGTGGAATCCGGCTTACAAGTGATTCCAGGTGAGGACGCGCACGACCTCCTCGAAAAACTGGCGGGCAGACCGGAAGAGCTGCAGCCGGTTTATGTGCCGGATTTCCCCGGTGCCTCTGTCACACTTTCGGCAGGCGACGAGAGTTACCGCACGCCGCTGGGCGAGACCTGGCAGCGCCATGCCAACAAGAACCCGATCATCGCAAAGAAGGTGCTGCTGCTGGGGGATTCGCACAGTTCGATCCATGCCAACCGCAAGCTGACCTATCTGTTCAGCAGCGTCTTCGCGGAAACCGAGTTCCATTGGAATCCCTGCGGGGTGCGCGGTATCCTTCCGGAGACGGATGCCGATATCGTCATCCTTGAGATTTCCCAGCGCTTCGTATTCTGACAAATGCTAGGCAGAACGCTGTTCCTTCATGTTGGCTTCCCGAAATGCGGATCGACATCGCTGCAAGAGGCGCTGTCGCAAGCTGAAGGTGTTACTTTTCCCACCGCTGGCCGCAATGGTGGAGAGCATCTATGTCTGCCCTTAAAGCTTCGCGGCGTTGACGCCTACACATCCCAGTGGTTTTCGCATGAATGGGTTGATGTCCAGTACGCGGCATTAATGGACGAGATCGAGGCGGCGCCCGCTTCCAACTCCGTTGTCGTCAGTTCGGAGCGTCTGGCATCAACAACGCCCGAAGAGGCGCCAGTATTGGCTGCCATGTTTGAGGGCTGGTGGGTTGAAGTGGTTATCGTAAGGCGCCCGGCCGAACGGTTTATCGATTCGCTCTGGCGGCACGCGGTTTTCTGGCACGACTATGCTTGGGAACTCGACGTACTGAGGCGGGAGATGAGCGAGTTTTCCTTTGAGCGCACGCAAGCCATCTTCGCCCCCCACTTCCCGGTCCATATGCTGGATATGGACAGCCCCGATTATGAGGCCCGGCTGTCCGCGCTGTTCGGCGCACCGATCAGGGTGGGCCACGCGAATGTCGGCGTACCGGCGGCCCTTGCCGAACTGTTGCAGACCAACCACCGGCTGATGGGCAGCGCGCGCTTCAAGGCGGCCTTCCCCTATGCGGTGAAGGAGGCCATGCGCGCGGCCATGGCGGGCGAGCTGACGCCCGAGACCGATCCGTTTGACGTGCCTATTTTCTAGTGCCAGCCATCGACCGTCAGCGCGGCAATCAGGACAAATTTTCGGAGGGAAGGGCTGCAGAACCGGCACCGGTCTTGTGCATATCCGGTTCAGACGCTGCCCGGCAGCGCGGCGGTCCGTGACCTATTCCAGGTGGAATGGTCGGAGCAGCAGGATTTGAACCTGCGACCCCTGCCTCCCGAAGACAGTGCTCTACCAGGCTGAGCTATGCTCCGGACCGAGGGCGTGCTTATAGCGCCCCAAATCCCTGCCCGCAAGGGCAAAGCCACGACATTCGCGCGATTGTCTCCGCCTGCCTGCGAACAGCCGCGTCAGCCCTTGCCGAAAACCGCGGTGAAGGTGTTCGAGACCGTATCCCCAAGGCCTTTGAGGCCGATCAGGAAGAAGCCCGCGGTGGCAAAGCCGAAGCCGCCAGCGACCTGTTCCAGCGCCGCCTCGTCCAGCTCGCCATCGGCAGTGCGGGGGGCTTCGACCAGCGCGCTTTCGACAATCGCGGCATCGCTATCATCGACATCGAAGCCGGAGCGCCGCGCCACCGCGAGGATCGCCGCGCTGACCTCCGGCTTGCCGGGATTGGCGGGCAGCAGCTCCCGCACCTGGGCCTGCAGCCCCTCATCCTTCGCCAGATCGCCGAGAAAAGACGTAATTGCCGCTTCAGACATGGAGTGTCTCCCTTCTGTATCGAGGGAGACAGTATCGGCGGCCAGGAACAGCCGCACTGTCCCTTCCGTCCCGGATCGGTTGACGATTCGTCCTGAAAAGCCTCAGCCTGAAATAACCTCAGAAGGCGCGCTCGACCGTGAAGTCGATCAGGTCTTCCAGCGCGTCGCGCAGCGGCGAGGCCGGGGCGACATGCAGCGCCTCGCGCGCCGCCTTGCCGTAGCCGCGCGCCCGCTCCAGCGACTCCGCCAGCGTGCCATGCCTGGCCATCAGCGCCATGGCGTGTTCAAGATCGCCGTCGCGGATGTCCTGCTCTTCCAGCGTACGCTGCCAGAAGCCGCGCTCCTCCGCATCGCCGCGCGCAACCGCCAGGATGATCGGCAGGGTGATCTTGCCGTCGCGGAAATCGTCGCCGACCGCCTTGCCCAGCTCCGCCTGCTTGGCCGAATAATCCAGCACATCGTCGGTCAGCTGGAAGGCGATGCCGAGATTGAGGCCGTAGGCGGCGAGTGCCGCCTCCTGCTCCGGCGTCGCCCCCGCGACCACCGCGCCGACCTGCGCGGCGGCGGCGAACAGCTGCGCCGTCTTGGACTCGATCACCTGCAGATAGGCGGCCTCGTCGGTGGAGATGTCGTTGGCGGTGATGAGCTGCTGCACCTCGCCCTCGGCGATCACGGCCGAGGCGTTGGAGAGGATGCCCAGCACCTTCAGCGAGCCGGCATCGACCATCAGCTGGAAGGCACGGCTGAACAGGAAGTCGCCAACCAGCACGGAGGGCTTGTTGCCCCAGATCGCGTTGGCGCTGTCCACGCCGCGGCGCAGATCGCTCTCGTCCACCACATCGTCATGCAGCAGCGTTGCGGTGTGGATGAACTCCACCGCCGTCGCCAGCTTCACATGGTCATCGCCGCCATAGCCCAGCAGCTGGGCAGCGGCCAGCGTCATCATCGGGCGCATGCGCTTGCCGCCGGCGGCGACGATATGGCTGGCCAGCTGCGGGATCAGCGCCACGGGGCTCGCCATGCGCTCCACGATCAGCCGGTTCACCCGCTCCATGTCTTCGGCGACGAAGCCGCTCAGCCGGTCGAGTGCGCTGCGGTTCGCCGGCTTGCTGTCCTCTGATACGCTGGTGGCTGTGGCCACGGATGCACCTTATGCTCGGTTGGCTTTAGCGGCCCGGCTTGACGCCTGCCCGCGACGACAGCGAGCATAAGACCGGTGCACCATCGGTCAAGTGCAACCGACTGCCGCATGCAAGGAGAAGCCATTGCGCGAGCTGATGCGCACCAACGACCCGGTGAAACTGTCCTGGCTGGTCTCGCTGCTGGCCGATTCCGGCATCGAGGCGCTGGTGTTCGACACCCATACCAGCATCCTGGAGGGCAGCCTGGGCGTGCTGCCGCGCCGGCTGATGGTCACCGACGATGAGTATGATGCCGCCTGCCGGCTGCTGCGCGATGCCGGCGAGGAGCCGTATGAGCCCGGATTTTTCTGAAGACCGGCTGCTGGGCGGGCGCGTCCTGCTGCGCCAGCCGAGGCAGGGCTACCGCGCCGCCATCGATCCCGTACTGCTGGCCGCGTCGCTCGACCCGAAACCGGGCCAGCATGTGCTGGATATAGGCTGCGGTGTTGGCGCGGCGGCGCTGTGCCTGCTGGCGCGGCGGCCGGACATCACGATCACCGGCATCGAGATCCAGCCCGGCCTTGCCGAACTGGCGCGTCAGAACGCGGCGCTGAACGGCGTTGCCGACCGTTTCCAAATCATCGAGGGCGATATCGCCACCCTGCGGCTGGCGGAGCGCTTCGACCACGCGATGAGCAACCCGCCCTTCCTGCCGCCGGATCGCGGCAATGCCCCGCCCGATGCCTCCAAGGCGCTGGCCCATGTCGAGGGCGAGGCCGACCTGCCCGCCTGGACGCACTTCGCCGCCACCGCCCTGCCGCATCGCGGCACGCTGACGCTGATCCACCGCGCAGACCGGCTGACGGAATTGCTGGCAGCGCTGGAAGACGCGCGCTTTGGCAGCGTTGTGATCTTTCCGCTCTGGCCGCGCACCGGGACACCCGCCAAGCGCGTGCTGGTCCGCGCCGCCAAGGGCGGCAAGGCGCCGCTGGTGCTCTCGCCCGGCCTGCTGCTGCACGGCGCCGACGGCGGCTTCACCCCCGCCGCCGAGGCAATCCTGCGCGATGCGGCAGCCCTGACGTTGGGGTGAGGGCGCTCTACAGCATGTCTTTCAAGACGATTGTCCGTCTCCCCTCACCCAGATTCAGCTAGGCTCACTATCGTTCACCAAGCTGTCGCAACCCTCTCCCCTTCCGGGGAGAGGGATAAGAAAAATGACATCAAAAAAACTCCCTCGCCCCCTTGGGGGAGAGGGTTGCGCAGCCTTATCGAGGCGAAAGCCGAGATTAGGCGAAGCTGGGTGAGGGGGTAAGCAACTGGAATTCCTAGAAATTCATCCGCCCTCACATTTTTCTTCCCGAACGTTCCGGCATGCTATTGTGTGCCGCGCGCAAGAATGGTGAAATTTAATCAACTACACCATTTCTGGAGCGGCGGATGGCGACGGTGCCCTCGGCGCATTTCGCGGAGAATCCGGCGCTGTCCCCCTCCGAGAAGGCCGCGCTGGACGGTCTGCCCAGCTTCGATGCGATCCTCCGCCCCACCCACCCCGCCGATGTAATGAGTGCCGGCAGCGCCGGTTACGATTTGCTGCTGCTGGATTTCACCATCGACGCCCTGCCCGACGCGGTGGAGGCGGTGGAGATTACAGGCACGCAAGGTGTCTCGCTGGCCGCCAACGCGCTCGGCAATCTCGTCGTTGGCGGGCTGGGCGCTGACACGGTGCTGGGCCAGCAGGGCGACGACACGCTGCTGGGCGGCACCGGCAGCGACCTTCTGGGCGGCGGCAAGGGGAGCGACCGGCTGGAAGGCGGGGCCGGCGACGACACGCTGTTCGGCGGGCGCGGCAGCGACATACTGAGCGGTGGGGCCGGCCGCAACGAGCTGCAGGGCAATCGCGGCGCCGACACCATTCTGGGCGGAGATGAGGGCGATTTGCTGCGCGGCGGCAAGGACAGCGATTCGATCCGCGGCGGTATTGGCGACGACACGATCCATGCCGGCAAGGGCGGCGACACGCTGGCCGGCGGGGACGGGGCCGACAGCTTCCACTTCAAGGCCGGGGACGAGGAGAATCTGATCCTCGATTTCGACCTCGCCGAGGATGTCATCCTGCTGGCCGCCGATCTGGGCCTCGATGCCGCCATGGCGCTGGCGCGGATCGGCATTGATGGCGAGGGAAATGCGGTCATCGATCTCGGCCATGACAGCTACATAACGCTGGCCGGCATCGACCCGGCGGCCCTGACCCTCGATCACTTCCTGGTTCTGGGATGAGCAGCGCGCTGCCGCTGCGCAAGCCGGAGGTACAAACCTCTGCGCTGCCCTGCACCGGCTTCGCGCTGGCCGGGGGTGGCATCCTGCATTGTTTTGCCAGCGACCGCCCGATGGACACCCACCAGCCGCCGCTGCTGGAGGACCGCCTGGCGCGGCACTGGCGCATGCGCAACCATCTGGACGTGGCAGCGCGCGCCGCCGGCCTGCCGGGCTGGATCGTGCTGCTGGAAACCGTCGAGCCGGCCACGCATATCCGCCTCACAGCGCGGGACGGCAGCGCGGTGGACATCGCCTCGTCCGAAGCGCTGGCGCTGTCAGCGTTGGGGCGGCATATCCCCGTCGGCTGGCTGCCGCTGATCACCCGCTTCCTGCCCGGCGAACCGACACTGGCCCGATTACTGGAGAACGGCCCGCAGCCACGACGGCAAAGGCTGCACGATCCCGAACCGGACCAGCCGCAGGACACGCCCCTGCCCCTGACGCGGCTGATGACGGCGCTGCGGCATCTCAGACCCGATGTGACGGCGCGCCATCCGACTAACGGGGATTTCCTGGCCTGGTGCCTGCTGGAGGGAAGCCGCGACTATCCGGCCTTGCGTGAAAACCCGGCCTGGCAGGGCGCGCCCTTGCGCCGCGCGGTGCAGGCGGCGCGGGCCGATCTGCAAACCGCCTTCGCCGATCCGGATGGTCCAGCCTTCACTGACTGGTGCAGAACCCATGGCGCGGCGGAAGTGCCGGCGCTGGCGGCCCCTGCCATCCGGCGCACGCCTATTCATTTGCAGAAGGGCGGCGTCACCCTCGTCGGCCATGTGCAGGGGGCGCTCGGCATTGGCGAGGATTGCCGGATGGCCGCCCGCGCGCTGCAAGCCGCCGGGGTACCGGTCGCGGTGCTGGACGTGCCGGTACCGGGCGATACGGCGGATGACAGCTTGCGTGGCCTGCTGAGCGACGCCCCACCCTATGCGGCGACCCTGCTGTGCCTGACCGGCTTTGCCAGCCTGGAGCTGTTCGCCCGCGAAGGCGGCGGCTTCTGGGATGGCCGGCGGATCGCTGGCCTGTGGCCCTGGGAACTGCCGCGCTGGCCGGCGCGCTTCGCCGCTTCCTACGATCTGGTCGATGAACTCTGGGCCGCCAGCACCTTTACCGCCGCTGCCTATGGCGACGCGCCGGTACCGGTGCGGCATCTGCCGCCTGCCGTAGTGGTTTCTCCCGCCAGCCTCTCCCGCGCCGATTTCGGCCTGCCGGCGGGAAGCTTCCTGTTCCATGCCGGGTTCGACGGTAATTCGACGCTGGCGCGCAAGAACCCGCTGGGTGTCATCGACGCGTTCCAAATGGCCTTTTCGCGCGCCCGCCGCGATGTCGGCCTCGTGGTGAAAGCGATGAACCTGCCGCCGGAGTCGGAACTGCAGGACGCTATTGCCGCCGATCCGCGCATAAAGCTGATCGACCGCCGCCTGCCCCGTGCGGAGGCCGAGGCGCTGCTCGCCTGCTGCGACGCGCATATCTCGCTGCACCGGGCGGAGGGGTTCGGACGTATTCCGGCGGAAGCGCTGGCGCTGGGTCTGCCGGTGATCGCCACAGGCTGCTCCGGAACAGCGGATTACCTGACGGCGGAGACCGGCTTTCCCGTCGCATACAGCCTCGTCCCCGTGCCGCCCGGCGCCTATCCACACGGCGAGGGCCAGCACTGGGCGGAACCGGATATCGCGCATGCCGCCCGGCTGACGCGGCAGGTGGCGGACGATCCGGCCAGTGCCCGAACCGTCGCCGCACGCGGACAGGCATTGATCCGGCGGGATTACAGCCCCGAAGCCGCTGGCCGCCGCTACCGTGCCCGGCTGGAGGAACTGGGATGGCTGTGAAGCATCACGAAAGCCGGATCGGATGCCACCCGCGCTTCAAGTGCCGCCAGCGCAGCCGGCCCGGCCGCCGTGCCATAGGCAGCGCGCACCGAGGGCCAGCCAGCCGCCGGGGCAGTGCCCGCCGCCACCTCCTCTGCGTAGGAGAGCGGCCAGCGCTCCGGCACCTCCAGCCCGTGCCGGTGCAGCACCTGCATCGATTCGACGAACACGGTGGCGCGCAGCCGCTCGGTCTTGGCCCCACCATGGCGGCGCTGCAGCGCCTGAACCTCCGGCACAAAGCCGATCCGCCCCGGATAGCACTTCCAGGCGCGCAGCCAGAGGTCGAAATCCATCGCGGTTTCCAGCCCCTCATCCAGCGGCCCCAGCGCCGCCTGCGCCGCGCGGCGCAGAAGCACGGTCGGCTGGCAGACGAAGCAGCCATCGCGGAAATCATGCAGCAGCCCATCCGCCCGCACCGGATAGGCACCGAGATCGCGGCCATCCGTATCGATCCAGCGCGCATGGCCATGCGCCAGCGCGAGATCGGGCTGGGCGGCGAACATCGCCCGCATCCGGGCGAGCGCGCCCTCGGCCAGCACATCGTCGGCATTCAGCCAGCCAATGAGGTCGCCGGTCGCCAGCGCGAAACCCCGGTTCAGCGCCTCCGCCTGCCCGCCATCGGCTGCGCGCAAAACGGTCAGCCGGTCCGGATACCGGGCCTTGAAGCCGGCCAGCACCTCCGCCGTGCCATCGGTCGAGAGATTGTCGAGCACGATCACCTCATCCGCCGAATCCGCCCCGTCCAGAGCACTGGCGAGCGCCTGACCGATGAACCGGCCCTGATTGAAGGAGGGCATGACGAGGCTGATGCGCATGCCCCAGCGTCACACGGAACCGGATCGCACGAAAGGCGGAGGCGCGCATGAGCCTCCGCGCCTGCATCCTGGCCTCCTGCGACAATGCCCCCTATCTGGCAGACGCCATCGCCTCGGTACAGGCGCAGAGCCTGCCCTTCGAGGTCATTGTCATTGCCGACGATGCCTCCACCGATGGCTCTCGCGAGCTGATCCGCAGCCTCGCGGCGGCGGACAGAAGGATCGTCCCGGTCCTGCGCGAACGGCGGCTGGGGCCGGGCGCCAACCGCGATCTTGCCATCCGCGACACACAGGCGGACTGGATCGTCACGCTGGACGGCGACGATGTTATGGCGCCGGGCAAGCATGCAGCGGAATGGGCGGCGGTGGCGCCCTTCGCGGGCCGCGCGCCGGCCATCGGCTTCTCCGATGTGGCGCTGACAGATGCCTTCGGCGCCGAAACCGGGCGCTGGTCGCTGTCGCTCCATGCCGCGATGGATATGGCGGAGCGCACCGGCTGGTTCGCTCGTCGCACAGCACCGATCCCGCGCGACATGCTGCTGCCGAAGCCGCTGTATCTGCAGGCCGGCGGCTTCGCGCACGATCTGCCGCTCTATGAGGATTGGGACTTCAAGCTGCGGCTGTCCGCCCTGCCCGCTGTCTGGCGGCATTCCGGGATCATCGGTACGCGCTACCGCCGGCAGGGCGGCGGCCTGTCCGATGCGCCGCCGGGGGAGCATACGCGCTGGCAGGCAGCGGTGCGGGCACGCAACCGCGACCTGATTGCGGAACTTCCCGCATGATCCCGGTGCTGCGACCTCTGCCTGAGGAGGCACCGGAGGAAGGCTGGCGCGACACGCGGCGGCAGCTGGCGCAATTACTGCCGGAGATTCCGCCCATCGGCCTGGGCACGGCGCTGCGCGGCGATCTGGGCGTGCTGTACCGGCAGGTGGCGGCCCGGAACCTGCGCGCCCTGCCTGATCCGGGTGATCCGCTGCCTGCCTTCCCGGAACCCGGTGATCCGCGCTTCTGGCCCGGCCTGCTGGGCCAGCTGCTGTATGACTGGCCGCATCGCTGCCTGCCTGATATCGAGGCCCTGGAAGACTGCCCGCCACCGCTGCTGGAAGCGGTGGTGCACACGCTGCTGGAGACCGGCCTGCCGCTGGATACAGACGATGCCGAAACCGCCCGGCGCGAAGCCTGGTACGCCAGCCTCATCGGCTGGATCGAGGCGACAGTCTCGGCCGATCCCGCCGGGTACCGGGCACGCCTGCTGTTGCGCGCCTTCCAGTCCGGTTGCAATTTCCTCGCGCATTTCCGGGGCCGCACGGACCGCGAGACCCTCGCCCGGCGCGGCCGGCTGATTGCGCATCTCGCCGGGGCATCCGGCCCTTGCCGGCCGCCGCGCAGGTCGGGGCGGATACGGCTGGGTTTCCTTATCCTCAATGCCGGCAACCGTACCGAGACGCGCGTGCTGCTGCCCTTCCTTACCGGGCTGAACCGCGCCCGCATCGAGGGCTTCCTGATCCTGATCCACGGCATCCGCACCGACGCGGCGCGCGCCAATGCCGCGTGCGCGGAGCGCATCATCGATCTGTCAGGCGTTCCGGAGGCGGAACGAGCGGACTACATTCGCGGTTTCGACCTCGACATTCTGGTGTTCGCCAACAATCTGCTCGGCCGCGCCGGCGAATATCCGCGTCTTGCCTGCCAGCGACTCGCCCGGCGGCAGGTCGCCACCATCGCCAGCCCGGCCAGCACCGGGCTACCGGGGATCGACCGGTTCCTGACCTCGGCAGACGCGGAAAGCGGCGATATTTCCGGACGTTACAGCGAGAAACCGCTGCTGATGGAGGGGCTGCCGGTCTGCTTCGCCGAACCGCCCCTGCCTGCTCATCGACCACCCGAATCTCATCTGATCGACCTGCAGGTGGCGGAATTGCGCCGCGCGGTCCCCGGCCCGGCGACCCTGCTGCTGGCGACGGCGCATGCCGCCAAGCTGAACCCGGCCCTGCGTGACTGCTGGCTGTCGATCCTGGAACGCGCGCCAGAAACTGTGCTGTTGCTGCTGCCCGGCAATCCCGGCTGGACCGTGCCGGTGGAAAGCCGCGCGGTGCTACGCTGGATGCGGGAGGCCGCAACGGCGCGCGGCCTCGATGCGCGCCGCATCGCCGTGGCCGGGCCGTTCCAGGATCGGGCGGCGCTCGTCCATCTGGCGCGGCGGGCGGATATCTTCCTCGATTCCTTCCCCTATGCCGGCTGCGCCAGCCTGATCGACCCGCTGCGCGCCGGCACGCCGGTGGTAGCACTGGAGGGCGCGGCACAGAAGGAACGGCAGGGCGCGGCGCTGCTGCGATCCATCGCTCTGGACGCGCTGGTGGCCGGCGATCCGATAGCTTATGCCGATATCGCGGTGGCGCTGGCAGGGGATGCCAGCGCGCGCGAGCACTGGCGCAGCCGCATCCTGTCACGCATCGAAGCAGCCCCGTTCCTCGATCCGGCGGATTTCGGACGGCGCGCCGCCGCCTGCTGGGAAATCCTGTTCCGCGAGATCATGGAGCAGGAAGCACAGGCCGATCCACTGGCGGCGGAGACCCTGCGCGGCGATATGCGGTCGCAGGGCTTCGGGCGCGGCTGGCATGCTCCTGAGGCGGGAGGCTGGCGCTGGTCCATCGGCGGGGAGGCGGCGCAACTTTCGCTTCCTGTCCCGTTTGCCGGTCCTGCCATGCTGGAACTGGCGCTGCGGCATCTGCCGGATGGCGCAAGGGGTGGGCTGCGGGTGGAAGTGGGCGGCAGGCCTGTCCCGCACCGCCTGCTGCCGGCGCCCGATCCCGCCGAGGCGGCTCTGCTGCGTGCCACGATCCCGGAGGCGCTGCTGGTGGGCGGCACGGCCGAGATCGCCCTCCAAGCACCGCCGCAGCATGCGAAGGGCGACCCCCGCCCGCTTGGCGTGGCGCTGGCGCGCTTCGCGCTGCAGCCGGCGGCGGGCACGATCCGTATCGACGCTGCGAAACCGCTGCTGGCGACCGGCTGGGAGATAGCGGACGGGTTGTTCCGCCTGACGCCGGGCCGCACTGGCACGCTCTTTCCGCGCACCCCGCTCGCGGGCTGGCATCTGCTGGTGCTGGAGGGGCTACAGGCGCAGGCACCGCCACGCCTCACCGCCGGTGGGCAGGAGATCGCGGTGCGGGACGGCATCGCCTATCTGCCGCCCTGCGACCGCCTCGCCCTGACGGCAGCGTTCGGCCTGACGCTGAAAGCCTTCACCCTGTCGCCGGTGGCCCTGTGAGGGGGATGCTATGAAGCTGCGGCTTATCCATCAGCTCGCGCGCAGCGGCGGCACGCTCATCAACCGCCTGCTGCTGGCGCAGGGCGTGGCGGTGCTCAGCGAGGTGCATCCGCTGGGCTGGGCCAATCTCGACCCGCTGGCGCAGGCCCGCGACTGGTTCGGCCTGATCGGTGCGGACGATCTGCAAGGCCAGGACGGGCTGCCCTATGCCGACGCCCTCGCGCTGATCGCGGACAAGGCCCGGCGCAAGAGGCGGCCTCTGGCGGTCCGCGACTGGAGCCATCTCGACTTCATGCCCATCGGCATGGGGCTGAAGCCGGCGCTGGTGTCGGCACAGGCGGCGGTGCTGGCGGACTGGTTCGACCTGATCCGCGTGACCACCACCCGCCATCCGCTGGATCAGTGGCTGAGCCTCGCCGCCATGCTGGCCGCCGAGGGCCGCCCGCCCCGGCAGGCCGAGCTGGAGCACTGGCTGGACGGCATGGTGGCCTTCGCGGTAATGGCAGCGGCAACCGGTTTCGTGCGCTATGAGGATATCGCCGCCGATCCGGCGGCCGGCATGGCAGAGCTGTGCCGGAGACTGGCCCTGCCTTTCGATCCAGCGCGGCTAGAGGGCTGGCGCGAGACCACGCAGTTCAGCACCGGCGGCGTGCCGGGACGCGCGGCATTCTCCACGGCAATCGAGAGGCTGGCACCGCGCCCGGCGCCGCTGCATATCCTGCACCGGCTGAACCGCGACCGGCGCTACCGGCAGGCACTGGAATTGCTGGGCTATGAGGTGTGGGCATGAGCCCCCCGCTCCCCGCCTTCCGCCGTATCGCGCTGGCACGGCGCTGGCTGACGCGCAATGCCGCCGAGGCGGAAGCTTCCTTCCGTGGGCCGGAGGGAAAGACGCTGCTCGCCGCGCTGGATGCCCCGCCGCTGCGCTGGCCAGACGCGCCGGAGCTGCTGGAGGAGGCTGTTGCCAGGCTGCGCCACGCCGATACCCCCGCCGCGCGCGCCGCCCCCCTGCTGGCGGGGCTGCTGCTGGCAGAGCCTTATCGCCTGCCGCCGCTCGATCCGATTGCGGGCCTGCCCGTCTGGCTGGGGCCGGCGCTGTTCCGCACCCTCGCGCGCGGGCCGGATTTCTTCCGCGAGCCCGGCGATCCGGAGCGCTGGGCGCGCTGGGCGGAAAACCTGCTGGACGCCATTGAGGCCGCCCCGCCCGCGCGGCACCCCGACGCTTTCGCGCTGCTGGAGGCACTGCGCCTGCATGCCGCTTTCGCCGGGACCGGTGACCTGCGATCCCTCATGGCGCGGCGCGGCAAGCTGATCGCGCGCTTTTCCCATGCCGAGGAGTGGATACCGCCGAGACGTGACGACGGGCAGATCCGCCTCGGCCTGCTGGCGATGCGGCTGGATGACCGGCCGAACACGCGCTTCCTGCTGCCGCATCTGGCCGGACTGGACCGTAAGCGTTTCGTCGTCACCGCCTATGGGCTGGCCGGCGAAGAGGACAATATGGCGGCGCTGGCACGGCTGAAAATCGGCCGCGTAAAACGGCTGGACGGCATGAGCCTTGCGGCGCGGGTGGCGGCGATCCGCAATGACCGGCTGGATGTGCTGCTGGTCGGCGGCAATGTAGCAGCCGCGATTGACCCGCTGGCGCGGCTAGCGGCGCACCGGCTCGCGCCCGTGCAGATCGCCTTGGCCGCCAGCCCGGTCACCACCGGCCTGCCCGGCATGACGCATTTTCTGGTCGGCAGCGAGACACCGCCCGAGGCCGAGAACCATTACACGGAACAGCCAGTACGGCTCGACCGGCCCTTCTGCTGCTTCGCCCCCAGTCTGGCGCAGGAAGTGCCACCTCTGACCCGCGCCAGCCTCGGCATTCCGGCGGAAGCGACCCTCCTGCTCTCCACCGCCAACCTGATGAAGCTGACGGCGGAGACGCTGGGCTGCTGGCTTGCCCTGCTGGCGGAGGCGGAAAATACCGTGCTGCTGCTGGCCCCCTTCAACCCGTTCTGGACCGGCCCCGACGCTCCCGTCGCCCGCTTCCGCCAGCATGTCGAGGATCGCGCGCTGGCGCAGGGCGTGGCGCGCTGGCGGGTGCGGCTGGCCGGCCCCTTCGCCGAAGCCGGCAGCCTCACGGCACTGGCCGGAATGGCCGACATCTTCCTCGATGCCTTTCCCTATGCCGGCTGCACCAGCCTGCTCGCCCCGCTGGCTGCCAGCCTGCCCGTTGTCACCATGCGCGGCACAAGCCAGCGCGGCAATCAGGCGGCAGCGATGCTGGAGGCGCTTAGGCTTGGCCATCTTGTCGCCCGAAACGATGCGGAGTATCGGCGCATCGCCTTGCGGCTGACCGGCAACCCGGCAGAGCGGCAGCATATCGGCGACGCGATCCGCCGGGCGTTGCCGGCAGCGCCTTTTCTGGATGGTGCCGGCTTCGCCCGCTCGCTCGACGCCATGCTGTCGGCTATGATCGCGGAAAATCGAGGGAGAGTGGAATGACCCCGCGCGACATTCTGGATTTCTGGTTCGGCAAGCAAGCCTCGCCAGGCTATGGCGAGAAGCGGGCCGTCTGGTTCGAGAAGAACGAGAATTTCGACGAGGAAATCCGCGAGCGCTTCCTGCCGCTGGTGGAGGATGCGCTGGAGGGCGGCCTGTCCACCTGGGAGAGCGATCCGGAGAGCTGCCTCGCGCTCATCATCCTGCTCGACCAGTTCCCGCGCAACCTGTTCCGCGGCACGGCGCGCGCCTTCGATGGCGACATGCGCGCGCTGGAACTGGCGAAGAAGGCGCTGGCGGAGGGCTATGACCGCAAGCTGCTGCCCCTGCAGCGGCTGTTCGTCTATCTGCCCTTCGAGCATAGCGAGGATCTGGCCGACCAGGACCGCTCCGTCGCCCTGTTCGAGAAGCTGAGCCAGGAAACCGACGATCCCGGCTGGCATCATTACGCCGTCCTGCACCGCGACATCATCGCCTGCTTCGGCCGCTTCCCCCACCGCAACACGGCGCTGGGCCGCGAGATGACCGAGGAGGAAAAGAGTTTCCTCACCCAGCCGAATTCGTCGTTCTGAGGGGCTACATACCCCCTCACCCAGCTCTGCGTACACCCTCTTTCTTTCCCTCGCCCCCCGCTGATGGCGACCCATCGCTATCAGCTATCGTTAGCCAAAGGGGGAGAGGGTTGCGCAGCCTTATCGAGCCATCGGCGAGATTAGGCCAAGCTGGGTGAGGGGGATGGCGAAGGGCGGTGCCGGTCTCCCCTCACCCAGCTACAGCTAGGCTCACTACCGTTCGCCAAGCTTCCGCATCCCTCTCCCCTTCCGGGGCGAAGGATATCCTTACATTCCGCCATGCCTTCGGCGCATGGCCCGCCCCCGGAACCGCGCGGAAGGCGGTTTCATATTGCATGGCAACAGCGTTTCCTTATCGTGCGGGCGGCCTATTTGTCCGACAAAGCCCGATAAAGAGGAAACGCCGCCATGTCCGCCACACCGTCCACGCAAGAGAGCTTCCCCGAGATCCGCGAGGCCGTCCGCCAGCTCTGCGCCGGTTTTCCCGGCGAATACTGGCGCGAGAAGGACCGCGAGCGCGCCTATCCGACGGAGTTCGTGCAGGCGCTGACCGAGGCCGGCTACCTCTCCGTGCTGATCCCGGAGGAATATGGCGGCAGCGGCCTTGGCATCGAGGCAGCGGCGGCGATCCTGGAGGAAATCCAGAAGGCCGGCTGCAATGGCGCTGCCTGCCATGCGCAGATGTACACGATGGGCACGCTGCTTCGGCACGGCAACGAGGCGCAGAAAAAGCAGTATCTGCCGAAGATCGCCACCGGCGAGCTGCGCCTGCAGGCCTTCGGCGTGACCGAGCCGACGGCGGGCACTGACACCACCTCGATCCGCACCGTGGCGGTGCGTGAGGGCGACAAATACATCGTGAACGGCCAGAAGGTCTGGACCAGCCGCGCCGAACATTCCGACCTGATGATCCTGCTGGCCCGCACCACGCCGAAGGATCAGGTGACGAAGAAGACCGAGGGCCTGTCGGTGTTCCTGGTCGATATGAAGAAGGCGCTGGGCAAGGGGCTGACCATCCGGCCGATCCGCACCATGCTGAACCACGCCACCACGGAAATCTTCCTGGACGATCTGGAAGTGCCGGCGGAGAACCTCATCGGCGAGGAGGGCAAGGGCTTCCGCTACATCCTCGACGGCATGAATGCGGAGCGCATCCTGATCGCCGCCGAATGTATCGGCGATGCCCGCTGGTTCATCGCCAAGGCCACCGAATACGCCACCGAGCGCAAGGTGTTCGGCCGCCCGATCGGCCAGAATCAGGGCATCCAGTTCCCGATCGCCAAGGCCTATGCGCAGTCGGAAGCCGCCGCGCTGATGGTCGAGCGCGCGGCGCAGATGTATGACGGCAAGATTCCCTGCGGCAAGGAAGCCAACATGGCGAAGCTGCTGGCCGCCGACGCCTCCTGGGCAGCGGCCGACATGTGCCTGCAGACGCATGGCGGCTTCGGCTTCGCGGAGGAGTACGACGTGGAGCGCAAGTTCCGCGAGACGCGCCTGTACCAGATCGCGCCGATCTCCACCAACCTGATCTATGCCTATCTGTCCGAGCATGTGCTCGGCCTGCCGCGCTCTTACTGATGGGCGCACTGTAATGGGCGCACTGGACGGATTGCTGGTGGTGGCGCTGGAACAGGCCGTCGCCGCCCCGCTCTGCACCGCAAAGCTGGCCGATGCTGGCGCGCGGGTGATCAAGATCGAGCGTACCGAGGGCGATTTCGCGCGCGGCTATGACGATGCGGTGAAGGGCCAGGCGAGCTATTTCGTCTGGCTGAACCGCGGCAAGGAATCCCTGACGCTCGATATCAAGAACCCGGACGACAAGGCGCTGCTGGAACGGCTGATCGCGAAGGCCGACGTGTTCGTGCAGAACCTCGCCCCCGGGGCCACCACGCGCGCCGGCATCGGCGCGGAGGAACTGCGCAAGCGCCATCCCTCGCTGATCACCGTCGATATCAGCGGCTATGGCGAGGAAGGCCCGCTGGCCGAGATGAAGGCCTACGACCTGCTGGTGCAGGCGGAAAGCGGGCTGTGCTCGGTCACCGGCACGCCGGAGGGCATGGCCCGCGTCGGCGTGTCGGTCGGCGATATCGGCGCCGGCATGAACGCCTATGCCGCCGTGCTGGAAGCCCTCATCAAACGCGGCACGACGGGCCAGGGCAGCGCCATCAAGGTCTCGCTGTTCGACGGGCTGGCCGACTGGATGAACGTGCCCTACCTGCAATATGCCTATGGCGGCAAGGCGCCGGCGCGCATCGGCCTCGGCCATGCCACCATCCAGCCCTATGGCGCCTACGCTTGCGCCGACGGGCAGGTGATGCTGGCGATCCAGAACGAACGCGAATGGGCGCGGCTCTGCGCAGAGGTGCTGGGCCAGCCCTCCCTCGCCACCGATGAACGCTTTTCCACCAACGTCGCGCGCTGCGCCAACCGCCCGGCGCTGAGCGAGGCCATCGAAGCCGTGTTCAGGACGCTGCCGCGCGCCCAGGTGGTGGAGAAGCTGAAGGCGGCGAAGATCGCCTTCGCCTCGGTCAACAGCGTTGCCGATCTTGTGGGGCATCCGGCGCTGCGCCTCGTCCCGGTGGAGACGCCGGAAGGAGCGGTCGAGATCGTCGCCCCCGCCGCCATCGTGGATGGCATGACACCCGGCCTGAAGCCCGTGCCCGCCATCGGCCAGCACAGCGAGGCCATCCGCAAGGAATTCGCCGCATGAGCATCGACGCAGAGAAGCTGCAGGGCTGGATCGGCAAGCGCCAGGAGGTGAATGAACGCCTCGCCGCCTGGGCCGTGCATGCCTGGAACGCCACGCTGGACCGCGAGGACGAAAAGCCGAAGGAGGGCGATCCGCTGCCGCCCGGCGCGCACTGGATCTTCTTCCACGAGGCGGCGCGCACCAGCCAGCTGGGCGAGGATGGCCATCCGCAGCGTGGCGGCTTCCTGCCGCCGGTCGAGCTGCCGCGCCGCATGTGGGCCGGCGGACGGCTGCAATTCCTGAAGAATCTCGCCATCGGCGAGCGTGCGACCCGCACCTCCGAGGTGATGTCGGTCGCCGTGAAGGAGGGCCGCACCGGGCCGCTGGTGTTCGTCACTGTGAAGCACGAGATCGCCGGGGCGGAGGGCGTGGCCATCGTCGAGGAGCACGACATCGTCTATCGCGGCTGGCCCAGCGAGGCCGAAAAGGCAAAGCAGCCGCCGGCCGCGCCACCGGTGGCCGAGGCCGTCTGGTCGCGCGAACTGGTGCCGACGCCGCCGCTGCTGTTCCGCTATTCCGCGCTGACCTTCAACGGCCACCGCATCCATTACGACCACCCCTATGTCACGCAGGTGGAAGGCTATCCCGGCCTGATCGTGCATGGCCCGCTGATGGCAACGCTGCTGCTCGACCTGGTGCGCCGCGAAGCGCCGGAGAAGCGCCTGACCGGCTTTTCCTTCCGCGGCATGAGCCCGGTCTTCGACACCGCCCCCTTCCATGTAAACGGCACGCCAAAAGACGGCGGCGCCGATCTGTGGATCGCCGGGCCGGGCAATTACCTCGGCATGCAGGCCACGGCACAGTTCGGATAAGGAAACGCTACTTCGCTGTCTGTTCGCCGACGGGGGCGGCGCGGTCGGTCAGCACGCGGCGCGCCGGGAACAGCAGGGTCGCCGTGGTGCCCTTGCCGGGGCGGCTGGACAGCAGCAGCCTTCCGCCATGCGCCTCGATCATCGATTTCACAAGCGGCAGGCCAAGCCCGGTGCCGTGATGGCCACGCGCCAGCGGCGAATCGATCTGCCCGAACGGCGACAACGCGACCGGGATGTCCGCCTCCGTCATGCCGATGCCGGTGTCGCGCACGCTGAGGGCATAGCCGCCTTCTTCCGTCATCGTGCCGGTGATCTGGACCTCGCCGCCGGAAGGCGTGAACTTCACCGCGTTCGAGGCCAGGTTCAGCAGCATCTGCTTCAGCTGCCGTTCGTCGGCCAGCAGGTCCGGCACCGGCGGTTCCAGCGCGGCCTGGAACGCAACCCCGCCATTGCGGGCCCGGCCATCGACCATGCGCGCCACCGCCGCGACGATGCCGGCGATATCGACCCGCGCCTCGACCAGCTGGGTACGGCCGGCATTGAACTTCGCCATGTCGAGCAGATCGTTGATGATCGACAGCAGATATTCCCCGCTTTCACGGATACTGGCGGCATAGGTCCGGTAGCGCGGGTCGCCCAGCGGCCCGTTCACCTCGCCCATGATGAGTTCGGAAAAGCCCAGGATCGCGTTCAGCGGCGTGCGCAGCTCATGCGTCATGTTGGACAGGAATTCGGTCTTGCTGCGCTCGGCCCGCTCCGCCTCGCTGCGCTGCAGCAGCAGGGTCATCTCGCGCTGCTTGTCCGCGGTGATGTCCACCTGGGTGACGAGGATGCCGCCATCCGCCAGCTGCTTCAGCTCGCCGCGCAGCCAGCGCCCGTCGGCCAGCTGCTGCTCCGGATTGCTCCAGGGCGGCTGGCGCTCCAGCACCAGCCGGGCAACCCACGCCTCGCCCGATACCTCATCCTTCGGTGGGATCAACCCGGCGACAAGGCAGTCGCGCAAGATATCCAGCCGCAGCCGGCCAGTCCGGAAATGCGGCGACCAGTCCGGGTAGAAATTGCGGAAGGCCTGGTTGCAGACGACCATCCGGTCCGCCGCGTCATAGATGACGACCGCAACGTCCGAGGCCTCAAGCGCCTGCTCGATAAGCTCCGCCCGCATGGCTTCCGCAGGTGCCTGACTGCCGTTTTCCGTCACCGCCTATCCCCATATCCAGGCAATCCCGCGCGGCTGAGCGGGACCGCAAGACCCATTGAAACTGTTCTTTTCGAGGGAGCGGACGCCGTCGATTTTGCGGGCCCGTTTCTTGATCGTCCTTGGCTTGTGCCGGGCGAACCGGCACTTCAGTAAAATAGCATATGCAAGAGGATAACCACCACCGGGATTCTGACAGTGCCCGTGCTGCCAGCTCCTATTCCTTCGGCCGGTACGACCGAAGATTACGGCCAGCTGCTACCAGGCGACCGATTATGCTGCAACGCACAGTTAATTCTTTCATAGGATTACAGATTAAAGAATCTCTGATTTTCTTATCTTTTTTAACGCGAGAATGCGTTGACAAGCCGAAAGTCGAGCATCATATTTTGCAGTGCGACATGACCTTGTCCTCTGTCGTACGCACTTTTGGGCGTTTCCTCCCTAAACTTGGGCCGTGCAGCCGCACGGCCCATTTTTTTGCGCCTGCGAAAAGATACCCGGAAACGGGATCAGAAACGGGCCTCAGGAACGGGATGACGGCAGGCTCGTATCGCCCTCGCCCAGCGCGCGCTGCAGCAGCACGCTGTCCACCCAGCGGCCATGCTTGAAGCCGACAGAGCGGATGGTGCCCACATCCTTGAAGCCCAGCGCCTGATGCAGCCCAATGGAGCCGTGATTGCCGCTGTCGCCGATGATCGCGATCATCTGGCGGAAGCCCATATCCGTGCAGCGCGCCAGCAGCGCCGTCAGCAGCGCGCGCCCCACCCCCTTGCCCGCCATGCCGTCGCGGACATAGACCGAATCCTCGACCGAATAGCGGTAGGCCGGGCGCGGCCGGTACTGGCCGGCATAGGAATAGCCGACGAGATCGCCCGCCAGCTCGGCGGCAAGGTAGGGAAAGCCGCCCTCCTTCAGCGTGCGGAAGCGGCGCAGCATCTCCGCCTCGTCCGGCGGCGTCTCCTCGAAGCTGGCCAGCCCGTGCTGGACGTGATGGGCATAGATGGCGCGGATGGCAGGAATATCGGCCTCGCGCGCGTCGCGGACCACAATGGTGTCGAGGTTCATTCGGCGGCCAGCAGGTTCAGGTTGATGTCTCCCAGACCGACAATCAGCTGGCGCATCTGATCCGCCAGCACTGCCAGGTGGGCTTTGCGCTCCAGCGTCCGCTCGTCCATGTAGAGCGCGCGGTTGATCTCGATCTGGATGGCATGCACGCCCTCGCGCGGGCGGCCGTAATGGCGCGTGGTGTAGCCGCCGGCATAGGGATGGTTGCGCACCACCGAATAGCCAAGGCCGCTCAGCAGCGCCTCGCAGCGTTCGGTGACCGCCGGCGAGCAGGCCGTGCCGAAGCAATCGCCCAGTACGGTGTCGATGCGCCCGTTCTTCTGCGAACCGCGGCCGCTGCCGATCGGCGACAGGCCGGTGGAGGGCATGGAATGGCAATCGACCAGGATGGCGAAGCCGAAACGCCGCCGCGTCTCCTCGATCAGCGCGGCCAGGGCGGCGTGATAGGGGCGATAGCAGGTGGAGATGCGGCGCATCGCCTCCGCCACCGGCAGCTTTTCCCGATAGATCGGCTCGCCATCGGCAACGATGCGCGCGATGGTGCCCAGCCCAGCCGCCACCCGCGGCGAGCGCACATTGGCATAGTCCGGCAGCTGGCCCTCGAACATTGCCGGGTCCAGCTCGAACGGCTCGCGGTTGGGATCGACATAGACGCGCGGAAACAGCGCGCGGATCAGCGGCGCGCCGAGGCCGGGGGCGGCCGCGACGATCTCATCGACGAAGCAATCCTCCGACTTGCGCAGCGCATGGTCGGTCAGCCGGGATGCCGCCTTCAGCGACTCCGGATAGACGCTGCCGCTGTGCGGGGAGGCGAACACCAGCGGCAGGCGCTGACCCGCCGCCGGGCGCAGCACCTCGAAGGCCGGTGCGATTTCCGCCGCGAGGCTGTTATCGCCGGGATGATCGGGAAAAGCCGTGTCTCTTGTCATCGCGAAGGATGATAGGGCGGGCGCACTGACCTGTCATCAGCCAGCTTCCGGTGGTCTGCAAGGCCCGCGACAGGCCGGCCTGAAAAACCGCGCGGAACGACGTTCGTCGGGCTTGCCTTGGCGGCGCGGCGATGCTAAACGCTTCGCTCCGTTCAGGAGACACCCCGTTTTCGCCCTGAACGCCGCATGGAATGGGCGCGTAGCTCAGCGGGAGAGCACTACGTTGACATCGTAGGGGTCACAGGTTCAATCCCTGTCGCGCCCACCATTCCAGCCCAATTCTCAGCTGATGATCTGGTGCCAGCGGCACCGCCGTGTCATCTTGCACTGCAAGAGTCGGCCACGCCGGAACCTGGTGTATGCCTGTGCAAGGTAAAGCCAGCATGAGCCAGATACATAATGAGAGGGTTAAACTGTCGGCAACATGGCTGAATGGGCTGTCCATTGCCATATTCGCCGTTGGCGGCTTCGCCCCCATGCTCACGCGGCTTTATGACGGCAGAGCACTCGACAAGTCGCTGCTGGCCATCGCGGCGGGTTGTTTCCTCGCCGCCTTCGCCATACATTTTATGGCACGCGATATTTTGCGGAGGTTGAAGCCATGACACAGGAAACATTGGCGCTGCTGCTCATGCCAGCCGCTGGCCTGTTGATGGCCGTCATCATGCTGTACATCGTGAAACGCGACAGTGACCGGAATGACAAACACCGGCCTGGCACGCATTAACCGATAACACCCCGCTCAGACCGTCTTCCCCACCCCCTCAAGCCGTTTCATATTGCCGCCGAAGGGCGACAGCAGCGCCAGGGTCTGGGACGCGGAGGACGCCGCCTTATTCTGCCGCGCCAGAGCGGCCAGCGTGCCCGACGGGCTGAGATCGACATAGCGGGCGCCGCCCCGCTCTTCCCATCCCCGCTTTTCCAGGACTGTGAAGCAGCCGCGCAAGTCCATCGGGTCGCGCACGATGCGCCACAGGAAGTCGGGCGGCAGGTTCGCTGGGTCCAGCGGCCCACCCAGGCAGCTCGACCAGCAGGGCCAGAAGGGTGCCGCGAGCCGCAACCCGGCCGAGGCGGCGCGGCAGGCCTCCGCCGCCGGATCGATCCATCTGGAATGAAAGGCGAAGCCCACCGGCAGGCGCTGGAACGCGACCGAGCGAGCGCGCAACGTTGCCTCTATCGTCTCCAGCGCCCCGGCCGGCGCCGACAGCACGAAATGCCCGTCGGAACTGATGCCCGCGATCTCGCTGTTCTGCGCCAGTTCCGGCTCCTCGCGCCACAGCGCGGGCGGCGCCAGTGCCGCGACCATGCCACCGGGCGCGCAGCTTGCCTCGAACCGGGCCGGCTGATCGGCGACATGCAGCAACGCCTCCTCGAACGGCAGCATGCCGGCGACACTCATGGCGACGAACTCGCCCAGGCTGACGCCCAGCAGCAGATCGGGGCGCAGGCCGCGCTGCATCACCGCCCGCGCCACCGCATACTGCACCAGAAACAGCGCAGGGTGGCTGACCGCCAGCCGGTCGAACGGGTCACCGATGCGGCGGTCCGGCCCATAGATTTCCGCGATCAGCGAATAGCCGAACCGGTCCCGCAACAGCGCATCGCCAATCCGCATCCAGTCGCGGAACACCGGTTCCTGCTCGTACAGGTCCGCCGCCATGCGGAAGTACTGCGCGCCCTGGCCGGCGAAGCAGAACACCACCGGGCGGGCGGAGGCGGACTCACTCATGCTTACTCACTCCCTGCAGGCGCTGCTGGCCTGCCCCCTGTTCTGCAGCCTGCCCGATTGCCTGTAAAGGTTTGATGAAACACGCCCAACACCGCATTTACCCTCTTTCCATCGCGGCGGCGAAGCGGTACCGTCTGGAGTATCCATCCGCTAATATTGAGCGGTGGGCGAGATATGGCGGGCAGAGAACAACGGGAGAGAGCCAATGGCCACGAAATCCACCGACAGCGGCAGTGCTGCCGACACCAAGACGGCCGCAGTTTCCGGCGCTGACGGCGTGGCACGCGCGCTCAGCGGCGAGAGCAAGATCAAGAGCTATGTGATCGCCTCGACCGCGGCGGCCATCGTGCCGGTTCCGCTGTTCGACATCGCCGCCGTCACGGCGATCCAGCTGCGCATGATCCAGAAGCTGTCCCAGCTGTATGGCACGCCCTTCTCCGAGAGCGCCGTGCGCAACGTCATCACCGCGCTGGCCGGTGGCGTGCTTGGCTATGGCGTCGGTGCTGCGGTTGCGATCAGCATGACCAAGGCGATCCCGGGCATCGGCTGGATGCTGGGCATGGTTTCCATGCCGGTGATTGCCGGCGGCTCGACCTACGCCATCGGTCGCGCCTATCTGAAGCATTTCGAGGAGGGCGGCTCGGTCTTCGACTTCGATGTCGAGAGCATGCGCAGCTACTATGACGAGCAGTTCGAGAAGGGCAAGAAGCTGGCCGCCAAGGTCAAGGCTGAGGCCCGCAAGCGCTCCGCCGAGGCCGATTTCGAGGAAGCGCCCGCCGCCTGACCTCGCCGGCTTGAAACATAAACGCCGCCGCCCCGGCCGGGACGGCGGCGTTTTTCGTTGCGGAAGGGTCCTATCAGAACAGCCGGGCGCGCTTGCCGACCTTGTCGTCGGAGGCCAGCAGGACGATCACGCCGACCACCGGGCTGAACAGGAAGGAAATCAGGAAGTTCCCCAGGAAGCCGAAGCGCTTGTTGCGGCCGAGGATACCGATCAGCCAGCTCGCGCCGATCCAGGTTACAAGGAAGCCAGGATGGAAGAGGAAGGTCATCGCATGTAATCCTTGATGATTGCCGATGGCCGGCCGCTGTCCGGCGGTGTAACAGACCCGTGCCAGGCGAAAGGTTTGCGGTATTTGGCCACCGCCTCGAAATTCTTCCCGTTATGATAGACGATAAAGGTGTCCGTGTCGGTTATCAGCCCGTTGCTGTCGAAGGATACCATGCCGGTGGCGCCTTCAAAGGGCGTCTCGTAGCGCATCACCCTGAGCTTGTCCTCCAGCTTGGTGGTATCGCGCGTCCCGGTGATATCGACGATATAATCCAGCAGCTTGATCGCATCATAGCCGATAGCCGCCAGCAGGTCAGGCCTCTTGCCATAGCGCGCCTCGAAATCGGCCAGGAACTGCCGCGCGACCGGGCTGTCACTCTGTTCGTCATAGAGCGACACGGCCGCGACATCATGCATGTTCGCCAGCCCGGCCACATCCTCCAGCGCGGTGGCGAACAGATTCTCCGGCCCCAAGATCGGGATACTGAGGCCGAGCGTGCGGGCGCGGCGGATAAAATAGCCCGCATCCTCCATCGAGTTGGTAGCGATGAAGAACGCATCGATCTCGTTCACCGAGAACAGGTTGTTATCCAGGATGAACAGCAGCAGATCGTCGATGGAGCGGCCCTCGGCGGACAACGCGCCGCGATAGAGAATCTCCCCGCCCTCCTGGCCGATGAAGCTCTGGAACTGCTTCGTCGTTTCCGTGCCATAGCCGCTGTTATCCGACAGCAGCACGAAGCGCCGCATGCCCTGCGACATGGCGAAATGCGCCATCACCCGCGCGATATCTGCATTGTTCGGCTGCAGGGCGAAAAGATTGGTGAATTGCAGGTTGCTGAGCGATGTCGCCGTGGCATGGGTGGCCAGGAACAGCCGCCTCTCGCGGTTATAGATGGCGCTGGCCGGCACCGCCGTGGCGGAATAGCCATGCCCCACGACCACCATGGTGTCCTTGTCGGCCACGATGCGCCCGGCCAGATCCAGCGTGCGTTCCACCACGCTGGTCAGCTTCATCCTGTCGGTGAAGGGCTGTTCGGGCACATAGGCCGCATCGAGCTGGGCGCCGGCCAGCCCGTTCCCGGCATTCACCTGCTCGACGGCGAGGCGGATACCCGCCAGGAACTGACGGCTGCCGGGGTCGTCGGGATAAACCACGGCGATCTTGAAGCGCTCGCCGGCAAGCGCCGTATCCGTGCCCTGCGGGCCGAGATACAGGAAGGCCGCCATGCCGGCCACCGCGGCAACGATCAGCGCCGAGAGCAGCCAGGACACCAGTGCCCAGTTGCCCGCCAGACGGGAGGCTATCGAATCGACACGCCGCATTGCCGCTACCGGTCGCCAAGGATGATCGGCAGCCCATCCTTGCCGGCGCCAATGACCACCGTCTTGGCGTTGTTCGAGGTCGCCAGCTCACGCGTTGCCTGAATGCCCTGCCAGCGCAGCAGGTCCTGGGTCAGGGTCTCGCCCACCCGGCGCTGATATTCCTGGATGCCGCCGGCCTCGATCTTCTTGCGCTCGGCCTCCTTATGTTCGATGGCCAGCCGGTACTGATAGGCCTTCTCCTGCTCGCCCAGCACAAGCTTCTGCTCGATGGCATCGCGCACCGGGACCGGCAGATCGACCGATTTCACCAGCACATCGTCGATCAGCACATAGCGGCTCTCGACCTTCGACAGGCTGCTGACGACGATGGATTCGAGGAAGCCGCGCTTGCTGGTATAGACCTCCTCCGGCCCGTACTGGCCGACCGCCCGGCGCAGCACCGCCTCGGTTTCCGGGAACACCACCTTCTCCAGATATTCTGGGCCGACGGCGACATGCAGCAACGGCAGCATGCGGATATCCGGGCGGTAGCGCACCGCGACATTCAGGTCCACCGGCAGGCCGCTGCTGGTCAGCAGGGAATATTCCCGCTCCTTGGTCTGCAGGCGCATGTCGTAGATGAACATGCGGTCCCATGGCCACAGCAGATGCACGCCTTCATCATAGATCTGCTCCATCTCGGTGCCGCTGAAGAAGCGGTAGAGCACGCCGGCCTCACCGGAGCGGATCGAGACGACGATCCGACTCCACAGCAGCACGCTGGCGATCAGCAGCGCGATCAGCAGCAGGGCCGCGACAGTCCGACGATGGAAGCGGCGGCTGTCTGCCTCTTCGATATAGTCTTCTTCAATATCGTCAGACATATAGCTCGACAGCTCCCGTTCGGCGCCTGGTGCCCGGCATTATGCGTTGCCCCTCCGATTCTTGCCAGCCTCGATCCTGGATCATCGGCCCTTCTCCCTAACCGTTCTGCGCCTTGCGCCGCGGGCGGCGGCCACCCTCGGCGCGCGACAGGGCAGACTCCAGGATGGCCGCGCAGCGTGCCAGCCCCGGCGGCCGCAGGATCGTGTAATGATCGCCCGGCACCGCGTGCAGATCGAGACCGCCACCCGCCAGCGGCGTCCACCCGCGGGACTGGTCCGCCACCGGCACCGCCTTGCCCGCCAGCACCGTGACCGCGCCGCCATAGGGCGCCGGCTCGTAATCGGCCAGCGCCTGGACATGCGCGCGGAACACCGCGAACAGCCGGCGCAGCTGGCCGCTGTCCATGCCGGGCAGCGCCGCAGTCAGCCAGGGCGACAGCAGCAGCGCGGCGAAGGGATCGCGCCCCTCGGCCACCTGCAACGGCGGAATATCGGCCAGCCCCAAGAGATCGCGGGCGAAGGCGCGGACCTCGCGGACCTCCTGTGATTCGTCTGACGGCTCACCCAAACTGTTCAGCAAGGCCGGCGTGTAACTCTCGATCAGCGTCACCGTCCCCACTGGCTGGCCCGCCGCCGCAAGCTGGCGTGCCGTCTCGAAGGCCAGCACCCCGCCCATCGACCAGCCGGCAAGATGATAGGGCCCGTCAGGCTGATGGGCACGGATCAGCGCGGCATAGGCACCAGCCATGGCGGGAAGGCCGCCCGCGAAGGGCTGCTCGCCCGGCTCGATACCGGCGGCCTGTATGCCGATCACCGGCCGGCCCGACTGCAACAGCCGCGCAAGATCGCGGTAGCAGGCAACCGACCCGCCGACCGGATGGATAACGAACAGTGCTGGCTTGCCACCCTCTGTCCGCAGCGGCACCAGCCCCGGTCCGCCCGCAGTCTCTGGGGCCGCAGCAGGCTCCCGCAACAGTGCCGCCTGATGCGCCAGCACCGGCGTGGCGATCAGCGCCGCCACCGGCAGCTCGCGTCCGAAATGCTGGCGAATGCGGGTCTGCAGCCGCAGGGCGAGCAGCGAATGGCCGCCCAGCGCAAAGAAATCGCAGGCGGGGCCGATGGCAAGTGTCTCCGGCAGGTCCAGCACGGCGCGCCACAGGCCGGCCAGATCGGCTTCAACCGGATCGTGAAGCCCGGCATCCGCCGCCGGCATATCCGCATCCGCTATGGCCGGCAGCGCGGCCCGGTCCAGCTTGCCGCTCGGCATCACCGGCAGGGCGGGCAGCGCCATGAAGGCCGCTGGCACCATGTAGGTTGGCAGACGCCCGGCCAGCCAGCGCCGCAGTTCCTCCTCGCGCAGCCCCTTTTCGCCGGCGACGACATAGGCAACCAGCCGCTGGGCAGCACCCGTGCCCTGCACCACCACGGCGGCATCGCGCATGCCGCCGGCCCGCAGCGCCGCCTCGATCTCGCCCGGCTCGATGCGGAAGCCGCGCAGCTTCACCTGCTGGTCGATACGGCCATGGAAACCGATCAGCCCGTCGCGGCCGGGGATGAAGCTGGCGCGGTCGCCGGTGCGGTACAGCCGCACGGGACGGCGCCGTCCCGGAAGCTTCCGCTCCACGAAACGCGATTCGGTAAGGTCGGGCTGGCGGAAATAGCCGAGCGCCAGCCGACGCCCGCCGATATGCAATTCGCCCTCAACCCCTTCCGGCACCGGATTCCCCGAAGGGTCGAGGATATAGGCCTCGGTGCCCGGCAGCGGCCGGCCAATCGGCAGCGCCTCTTCAGGCGCGCCATCCCGTGGCACCTCATGCAGCGTACAGGTGACGGTGGTCTCGGTCGGGCCATAGGCGTTCAGCAGCCGCGCCCCGCGCAGCGGCCCGGCGCGCCAGAGCGCCGGCAGGTCGGGCGGTGCGGCCTCGCCGCCGACGACCAGCAGCCGCAGCGTGGAAGGCTCGACAGTCTCTCCGGCTTCCGCCCAGGCCAGCAGCGCCTCGCGCAGATAGGCCGGCGGCAAATCGGCGACACTCACCTTGTGGTCGCGCAGCACCCGCATCAGCTCGGCGGGCGACCAGAGATCGTGCCCCCGGATGACCAGCCGGCCACCGACCGCCAGCGTGGTCAGCATCTGCTCCAGCGCCGGATCGAAGGTCGGCGGGGAGAAATGCAGCACCGCATCCTTGCGGGTAATGCCAAGGCACTGGATCGCCGCCGCGCAATGTTCCGCCAACGCGCCCTGCGATACCAGAACGCCCTTCGGCTGCCCGGTCGAGCCGGAGGTATAGATCATATAGGCCGGGTCCTTGCGGCGCAGCCGCACCGGCTTCGCCAGCGGTTTCATCGCCTTCAGCGCCCGCTTCTCGCCTTCCAGATCGAGGATCGGCGGCACGCCTTCGTCGAGACTGCGCATCCGGGCCGCCCCCGCCGCATCACTCACCAGCAGCACAGGATCGGCATCCGCCAGCACCAGCGCCAGCCGCGCCACGGGCTGCTCGACATCCAGCGGCACCCAGACCGCGCCGCAGGCAAGGCAAGCCAGCAGCGAGGCAACACAGTCCGGCCCGCGCGGCAGCAGCACCGCCACCCGGTCGCCGCGCCCGACGCCCCGGTCCCGCAGCAGCGCCGCCAGCCGCATCGCGCGGCGCCACAGCCGGCGGTAGCTGAGAGTGGTGCCATCCTCCGCCGCGTGCAGGGCGATGGCCTTGGGCTGGCGGGCGGCGGTCTCGGCGATCCATTGCGC
>NZ_AMRL01000021.1 GCF_000299935.1 Oceanibaculum indicum P24
GGGGCCAGAACACCGCTTACCATATAGCCGCCGACGATATAGGACCATTTGAGCGTCTGGATTTCCCCCAGGCGGCGGCCGGTCGTCAGCAGCAGCCAGAAGGCCGCAGAGACATGCGGCGATTCCGAACCGTCCGCCTCGCATTCGGCCAGCACCGCTTTCAGCCGCGCCAGCTCTTCCGAGGTCAGATAGCGTTCCTTCCGCCGCTCCGGGTACTTCTTCACATGCCGGCAGGGGTTGGAGCCGTCCGGCCGCAAGCCCCATTCCTCGGCTAGGTTGAACATCTTGGACAGCACGCCCAGGGTGCGGTTCGCCTGATAGGGGATATCCGACCGCGATGCATGCAGCTTGGAGATATCGGCCCGCGTCACGTCGCCAATCTTGAAGCTGCCCAGCGCCGGTTTGATGAAGATATCCAGCGCCCGGCGATACTCATTCTGCGTTCTCGGTTTGCACCGCTTCACCACATGCTCGGTATAGAACCGCTCCCCCAGATTGGCGATGGTCGGCTCCGCATGATGTTTGGCGATCTCTTCCGCCGGGTTCTCGCCCCGCGCCACGCGCCCCAGCAGATCGCGGCCATGCTGCCGCGCCTGTTCCACCGTCACCGTGCCATGCATGCCGAGGGCAACGCGCCGGGTCCGCCCGCCGGCCCGGTACTGCACCAGATAGGATTTCTTGCCCGAGGGCAGCACGCGCACGCCGAACCCCGGCATGGCGTCGTCGAAGGCGAAATAATCCGTCTCCCGGATCGGCAGCGCCTCGACGCTGCGCTTGGTCAGTTTCGGCATTCGGAACCCCTTTGGACTGCTTCCATGGAAGCGCCATGGAAGCACGCGGAAGCGAAATCTCACGCAAACCATGAGAGGTCAGAGTCGAACCTGTCCAGAAAAAACAAACCAGAACAATGCATTATGTATATGCAGCGCAAACCGGCGCATATCAGAGAAATCGCCTTTGGCTTCCTCATAACCTGAAGGTGGCAGGTTCAAATCCTGCCCCCGCACCCAACAAAATAGCCTCCCATCAGGGAGGCTATTTTGTTGGTTGGTGGGGACGGTGAATTAACCAGCCGGTTCGGCCAAAGGCAACGCGCGTAAGCATCGCGAACAAACGGCAAATCCTGCCCCCAAAACCAAAATATTATAGAAATATCAATGTATTAAGATCGCTTTGGTAGGCTTCTGCATGTGACACAGCCGCTGTCACATAGATCGCGTGTAAACCCAAGCGTTCCTAGTCGAGACGATGGCTTGTAAACCTGGAAATTCTTCTTTCTCGCCGCATCGCTTCTGCACGTCCGTCATGATGGCTTCGGGGCTTGCGGTGGAAGATCAGACGCATCTCGTCGCCACTCGAACGAGCGGCGGCGCGTGATGCGATAGACGGCCGCAGGGGGGAGGTTGCGTACCGTTCTGCCGATGCGCACCGCCTTTAGCCCCAGCCGGTCGAGAATGGTCCGCGACACCGGGCATCGTGGCCCGTAAGTGAACTGATAGAACGCCCCGTTATTCTGGAGATACATGAAGGCACCAGAAAGGATCGCGATGACCTTGCGCGGAGGCATCGACAGCAGGGGCAAGCCGCTAACCACCGCCCCCACCATTGCTGGCTCGAACAGCTTGTACTTGGCCAGTTGAGACGCATCCATCCACAGAACGCGCGCCTTCGGAAACCGGAAATCGAGCAGCCGGGCGAAATCTGATCCGTACTCGATTATGGTCAGGTTCCTTTCATCGACACCGCGGGCGAGAAGGGCGCGCGTAAAGACGCCGGTCCCCGCTCCCAGCTCCAGAACGGGGCCGCTTTCCTCAGAAATTTCCGATGTGATGAGTTGCGCCAGCGACACGCCGGACGGAGCGATCGCACCAACCCGCAAGGGGTTGCCCACCCATGATCTGAGAAAACGCTGGAGATCGGATCTGTCGTCGATTTCAACCATGATGCAAACCTCTGATGAATGCTGAAGCGGCGGATGAGTTGCCTCGACCGCAGATCGAAGCTCGATCAAGACCGCCTGCCTCTCGAAGCGCATCTTAGAAAGTCAATGTCGCGCCTGTGTGTCGTCAGACTGATCGCAATGTGTCGGGATGTTGCAAAACCCCCTGCTGCGACAGTGAATTACGAAGATTTTTTGCCGGGCATATACGGATCTCGCAGGCCATCCGGTCAATCCTGCCGGCATTCTTCCGTCAGGATTATTACAGCAGGTCCTCGATCCGGAACGGCATCGAGCGCAGGCGCTTTCCGGTGGCATGGAAGATGGCGTTGGCGATTGCCGCCGATGCCCCGGCCATCACGACCTCCCCGAGGCTCTTGAGCCCCGCGGAATTGGCCATCGGGTCCGGCTTGTCAACAAAGCCGACCTCGATCTCACCGATATCCGCGTTGACGGCGATCAGATATTCGGCGAGATCGCAGTTGAGATAGCCTCCGTAGCGGGGGTCGATCTCGGTCGCCTCCCGCAGGGCTGCGCTGAAGGCCCACACGACCCCGCCATGAACCTGACTTCGCGCCGTGCGCGGGCTGATGACACGACCGCAATCGACGACGCTGACGCAACGCGGCATGCGGATGCGGCGGGTGGTCGGCTCGACGCGGACCTCGACGAAATGCGCGATCCAGCTCATCGAGGTGAATTCCGGATATTCGGGTCCAGCCGCCCCATCGCCGCTCACGCGCAGATACTCAATGGCTTCCGCGCCCTGTCCTGGCGCGACCTCGGAGACTTCGATCTGCAGGCAGGGCCGCCGGATCATCGCCAGTTGGCGGTGGATATTGCCCGGCACGGACCTGCCACCCATGAGTTCTTGCAGGGCTGCCTGCATGCGCCTTACCGCCTTCAGGGTCGCCGGCACGCATCCGGCCGTGCCACAGGAGGCACCGGTCTGATGCTGCGGTGCCGCGCTCGTGTCGCCGATGACGATTTCCAGCCCGTTGGGATCAACGTCGAGGCCTTGAAGCAGGGTGTTGGCAATCGTCGTCTTGATGCCCTGCCCCATTTCGTGGCCGGAGACGGTGATGCGCGTCCTGCCATTTGCGCCTATGCGCAGGGTGGCAATGGCAGGCGACATCGGGGACGGATAGTTGCCGAGCGCCATGCCCCAGCCGACCTGCGCACCGTTCGGCGCCGTCATCGAACCGGGTGCGTGCGATCGCCGTGACCAGCCGAAGCGGCGCGCGCCCTCGGTAATGCATTCGGTGACGAACCGGGAGGAATAGGGCTTTCCGGATAGCGGGTCGGTTTGTCCGTCATTTTTCAGTCGCAAGGCGACGGGGTCCATCCCAAGCTTGTAGGCAAGCTCATCGACCGCGCTTTCGAAGGCGAAACATGCCTGGTGCGGGAACGGGCATCGCATGTAACCGGCATCCTGCCGGTCCAGACGAACCTGGATGCCGCCACCATGGTAGTTCGCAATGTCATACAGCCTTGGCGTCCCCTCATGGTACTCGGCAGGCGACAATCCGCCTTCGCGAGAATTCTCATGCTCGGCAACGTACTTAGCCGCGATCATCTGGCCGTTGGAATCGGCGCCAAGGCGAATGTGATGCATGCTTCTCGGCCGATAGGATGCGATGTGAAAGATATGGCCGCGCGGGATGACGATCCTGACCGGCCGGCCGGTCAGGAGGGCAGCATGCGCTGCGATCACCGAGTAGCCGTAGGCATGGGCCTTCTGACCGAATCCGCCGCCAACCGAGGTGCTCTTCACGTCGATCCTGGCCGGGTCGATCCATAACGAGGCGGCGACGGCGTTCTTGACGCCCATCGTATGCTGCGTCGTGTCGTAGATGGTCAGCCTGCCATCCTCGAACACTGCCATCGCCCCCAGCAGTTCGAGCGGGTTGTGATGCTGCGTGGGCGAGACATAGGTCTCTTCCACGATCACCGACGCGCGGCCGAAGGCCTCTTCCGCATTGCCCGCGACGACCGCTTCGTCGATGGGCTCCCGCTGGGCGCCTGGGCTTTCCATCACGACAGAAAACGGCTCTTCCTCATATTCTCCCGTGACCTTCTCTGCCCCCTCAACTGCCGCATCAGGCGTCTCAGCAATGACCACCGCAATCGGCTGTCCGCGATAGGCGATCATATTGACGACGGTGGACGGGACGGCGTAACCCTCGCCGCCCTCTTCCTCCTCATCCTCGGCTGTGGGGGCCTCGAAGTCCGGATTGGGCTCCGGAAAATCCTCCGGGGTGAGCACGCGCAGCACGCCGGGTACGGCCAACGCCGCGGCGGTATCGACACGCACCACCTTTCCCTTGGCAATGAGGGAAGGGACAAGCACGGCATGGAGCATGCCGGGGCGTTGAAAATCCGCCGCGTACTTGGTCGTACCGCGGACCTTGTCAAAGGCATCGACGCGCGCGCGGTCGGGCAGTTGTTCGATGGACATCAAACCGTCCTCATTCTTTCGGAAGCAATCATCAAGGCATCCGCGAGGGTGCGAATGCCGAGTTCGACCTTGAAGCCATTGTGGCGGCCGGGCTGTGCATCGACGAAAGCATGCCACGCCGCGCCCAGGGCTGTTTCGTACCGGAGGGTCTTTCCAATCAGGAACTGCTCGGTCTTAGGGACTCGCCAGGGCCGGGTCGCGACCCCGCCGAGCGCAACATGAGCCCGTTCGACCCGGCGGCGGCTGTCGAACTGAAGCGCCACCGCCGCCGATGCGAGCGCGAAGGCGAAGGATTCACGATCCCGCGCCTTGTGATAGGTTGATCGGCGCCCGGCGTCCGTCTTCGGGATCACGATCTCGGTGATCAGTTCGCCGCGCTGGAGACCGAACTCAAGGTGCGGGGTGTCTCCCGGCAGACGATAGAGATCCGAGATGGGAAGGCTGCGCTGGCCGTTCGGCCCAAGGATATTGATGCGCGCATCGAGCGCGGTGAGCGCGACCGGCCAGTCGCCCGGAGAGACAGCCGTACAGGCGCTGCTGACGCCGAGAATGGCTTGGGTACGATCAAGACCGCCGATGGCGGCGCAACCGCTGCCAGGATCGCGCTTGTTGCAGGGGTAGACCGCTCCCGCCGCGGCAATCGCCCCCGCTCCATGACGGAAATACGAGCACCGCGTCCGCTGTAGCAGGTTCGCCCCAACGGTCGCCATGTTGCGCAATTGCTGTGAGGCACCCTTGAGCAACGACTCGGAAAGGACGGGGTAGTCACTTGCAATGGTCGGGTTCGCCGCGACCTCGCTCATTTTCGCATTGGCACCGATGCGCAGTTCGTCACCCATCGTCGCAATCGCATCATGGCCGATCCGCGTCAGGTCGATCAGCTTGCTCGGACGTTCCACCCGGAGCTTCATCAGATCGAACAGGGTCGTTCCGCCGGCGACATAGCATGCGCCTGCTTCGGACATGAACTCGCTTACTGCCTGCTCGGCGCTGGTCGGGATGCTGTATGAGACCGGTTCCATCACCCCCTCCGCATTCTGGCGGCCGCATCGCCAATCGCTGCGACGATGCCTGGGTAGGCCCCGCACCGGCAGAGATTGCCGCTCATGAATTCGCGTATCTCTTCAGGCGAGCTCGCGTGCCCCTCGTTCACGCAGGCGATGGCGGCCATGATCTGGCCGGGCGTGCAATAGCCGCATTGCAGCGCATCATGGTCGATGAAGGCCTGCTGCATCGGGTGCAGGGCATCGCCATCGCCGATCCCCTCGATGGTGGTGATCTCGCGACCATCGGCCTGGGCAGCGAAAGTCAGGCAGGACAGGATTCTCTGACCGTCGACATGCACGGTACAGGCACCGCATTGGCCCTGGCCGCAGCCTTTTTTCGCTCCCGACAAGCCCAGCGTATCCCGCAAGACATCCAGAAGCGATGCGCGCGCGTCGACCGTCAGATGGACGGAGCGTCCATTGACCTTTGTCCTGACGACAACCCTGTTCGGTTCCGGGACGGCCAATCCGGGGGGCATGCCATCGCCTTGCGCGATGGCCTGATCCCCGGCAAGGACTCCAAGCGCCGTCGCGGCAGCCGCGCCCTTCAGGGTTGTCCGGCGACTGACTGTTAGGGCCGGCGCGACACGGCATGTGGGCACTCCGGCAGTGCGATCGCCACTCCGTTCACCGTCAGCCGGGGAAGAGCCGGAAACGCCCGCCTTGGGACAGGGTTGAAAATGATCGCTCGGTCTGACAGCCACGGGCCTGTTCTCCAAATCCGTCCATGGCGCGACACAATCGAGTGCGCCTCATCAGACTTGAATGTAGTTGGCGAACGTCGCAGTCATGCGTCGGGCCGGCAGCTGAAATGTAATTGCGTGTCGCAAAGCACCGGTACGATACGGAGGGTTACAAAAAGTTGGCTAAATCCCCAGAGCGGCTTCGGGTAATCTCTGCGTTATGACAAGGACACCGAACATCCTGATCGTCGACGACCATCGGGAGATCCGGGATGCGCTGAAGCGTTATCTTGAGCGAAACGGCTTCAGGGCCAGCGCCGTTGACAGCACGAAGGGGATGGACAAGGCGATGGCCGAAAGCCGCTTCGATCTCGTCGTGCTCGACATCATGATGCCGGGTGAAGATGGACTTTCCGCCTGCCGCCGTCTTCGTATCGAAAGTGATGTCGCCGTCCTGATGCTGACTGCGCTTGGCGAGGATACCGACAGGATCGTCGGCCTCGAACTCGGGGCCGACGATTACCTCGCCAAACCGTTCAACCCGAGAGAGGTGGTCGCACGCATCAAAGCCATCCTGCGCCGGACGGAACGCCCGCCGGTAGCACTCGGCGGACAATATGGCGGCAAGCGCCTGTCCTTCGACCGGTGGACACTGGATGTCGACCGCCGCGTGCTGATTGGTTCGGACAAGGCACAGGTCGAGCTGACAACGAGCGATTATCAGCTGCTCATTGCCTTCCTCGAACGTCCGCGAATGGTGCTGTCACGCGACCGGCTGCTGGACCTGACCAGCGGCCGCACGGCAAGCTTGTTCGACCGGGCCATCGATAATCAGGTGAGCCGCCTGCGGCGAAAAATCGAGCGGAACGCGGCAAGTCCCGAACTCATCGCGACGGTCAGAGGCGGCGGGTACTGCTTCATGGCCGACGTTACGGAGAGTGCATGAAGGTCCACCCTGGATGGCCACGATCCATGCGTGGCCAGCTCGTCGCGCTTCTGCTCCTGGCATTGGCCGTGGTGCAGTGCTTCAGCGTATGGATGTTCATTGAAGAACGAAGCAACGCGGTTCTTGCGGCCTTGGCGAAGGATGGAACCAGCCGTGTCCTGGCGGCAGCCGACAGGCTGGAAGCCGCGCCGGAGGAAAGCCATACGGCTATCATCCAGGCTGCAGAGTCGTTCGATTTCCAGCTCAGCATCGACAACAGAGCACTTTCGGACGCACCCGGCGCCGAGTCGCTTACCTTCCTGGCCGAGCATATCCGGAGCGTCCTGGCAACAGCACCACAGCGCCCGTTCCGGCTGGCCTTGGTTGATGAAGACCAGACAATTGCGCCAACGCAGGCCGGCTCCAACCGTGATGAGGACGGCGATCCCAACCAACTTGCCGTTTCGGCCCTCCTGCGGGACGGACGATGGCTGAATGCACGAATCGATACCGGAGGGCCGCCATTGCAGTGGGCATGGCAGGCGCTTGCATCGATGGCTCTGACCGGTGCCGCTGTGATCGCGGTCGTATGGTTTCTGATCGGGCAGATTTCACGTCCGCTGCAACGGCTCGCCGACAACGCGGAGCGCCTTGGGCGAGACAACGCAATTCAACCTGTGCGGGGGGCAGGCCCCAACGAGGTGCGTCGTCTCGCGGTGACGTTCGACGATATGGCCGATCGGCTGACCCGGCTGCTTGCGGAACGCGCCACGATGCTTGCGGCACTCGGACATGATCTCCGTTCCCCGATAACCGCCATGCGCCTGAGGCTCGAACTGGTCGATGACACGGAAACGCGAGAGCGCATGGCCAACTGCCTGGATGAGATGCAGAGCCTTGTCGAGTCGGCGCTCGCCATCGCGCGGGGCGTGGACACTGCGGAACCCGTATCGCAAGTGAATCTCGGCCAGATGCTCGCGCTACTCGCCGATGAATTGCGAGAGGCCGGTGGCAAGGCGAGCCTCTCCGTAACCGGAAATTTCGTCGTGCAAGCGCGGCAGGCCAGCCTGAAGCGAGCCCTGCGAAACATCGCGGACAATGCGATACGCTATGGCGGAGAGGCTCGCATAACGCTGGAAGGTGCAGAGGACGCGGCGCGAATCAGTGTCGAGGATGATGGACCGGGCATTCCGGCGCATGAGCGCGCGCGTATCTTCGAACCGTTCGTGCGTCTCGAGACATCGCGCAGCCGCGACACCGGCGGGTCGGGCCTTGGCCTTGCCATAGCGAAAATGGTGATCGAGTCGAACGGCGGCTCCCTGACGGCTGAGGATGCACGCAACGGCGGTGCCCGCTTTGTCGTCAGCCTTCCGGCGTCCTGACGAGCTGACGCGCCGCAAGACCGTTGGTGGCCTCGCCGATTCAGACTGCCGCCCTTAGATTCTCAATAGGGGCCGTCTTCGGACGGCCGTTATCCGTTGAAGCCAAACCGGTAACGGACCGTCCGCTCCAGGCCTGTTTTACTGCCGCCATTGCCGCATTTCCCCCTTCCGGTCGCGCACCAGTGCGCCCAAGGCGATCAGCCCGATAACCGCGAAGGGCACGCATGATACGAAGGTCCATCGGGCAACCTTCGCGGCGTCTGCGGTTGTCTCCATCGACAGCAGGCCCGACGCATTCGCCACGATCCCGACATAGGCCGCGCCGAAAGCGTAGCCGAGCCTCTGTATCGTGGGGATCGCTCCGGAAACGCGCTGGACCTCGTCGGCATCGGCGAGCGCGATCGTCCGCCTGAGAATGAATGTCCACGCCATCCCGAAACCGCCGCCCTCCATGGCGGCGAACACGACAATCAGCCAGACAGGGCCGCCGGGAACCGCATAGAGAAAGCCGAGGAGGCTGAGGGCCACGATTGCCATGCCGAGGGCGATCATCAGCCGGTCGAACCGCTCGGGCAATCCGCTGACCAGAACGGCCATGACGGCCCAACCGATGGAGGAGCAGGCAACGATGTAACCGGCGGTCAGCGCGGAGACGCCATGGATCACCGTGACCAGCAGCGGCCCGAACGCCGTGATGGGAATGGTCGCCATCGACATGGTCAGAATCATCAGCAGCGAGGCCCCGACCGGGCGCCACAAATCGAATGGGCGACGCGGAAAAAGCCGGGTGTCGCCGGCGCGACGGTCCAGCCACAGGAACCCGATCAGGCAGACCAGACCGGCGGTAACGGAAGGCACCGTCCGCAGGATCGAGACCTCGACGCCGCCAAAGGCGACCAGAACGACGGCGAGACACAGCAAGGACAGGCGCCTGGCAGGGAATTCGGTAGCGTCGGTCGCAGGTCGTGTCGCGTCCGCATCGTGCCGCAAGACGATCCAGAGGGCGAGGGCGAAGGCCTGGCCGGCAAAGAAGGCGAAGCCCCAGCGCCAGGTCGCATATTCCACGAAGAAGCCGCCGACCAGCGGTCCGGCAAAGGCCGAGACACCCCAAAGGATCGAGACGGCCGCCATGGCGCGCGCGATATAGCGGCGCGGGAAGACCTGGCCGACCGCAACGAAGCCCATCGCCATCAGACCGCCGCCGCCGAGCCCCTGCAAGGCGCGACCCGTCAGAAGAAGCGGCATGGTCGGGCTGACGGCGCTGAGGATACAGCCAAATCCAAACAGGGCAGCAGCCATGCTCATCGGCGCGCGCAGGCCGAAGCGCAGAGTCAGCAATGCGCTGGCCGCCCCCGCGACGATTGACCCGATCTCGTACAGCGAGACGGACCAGCCCACCAAGGCGATCCCGCCGATCTCGGCCACGATGGCGGGGAGCATGGTAGCGACGATCAGGCTGTCGGCCGCGTGCAGCCAGACCGCCAGGCAAACCAGGGCCAGAGAGGCCGCGTAAGGGCTTCCGAGAAACTCCCGCCATGACACGAATGTCTCCGTGTCCTGCTCCGTATCGCTGACCATGTCCGCCATGCCCGTCTCCTCTTGACGGGTATGGTGCTACAACCTCAACATTGGTTGAGGTAAAGAGGATTCAGAATGCCGAAGAAGGAATTGTCCGTTGGCGAACTCTCGCGCCGCAGCGGGTTGCCGGTTTCCACGCTCCATTTCTATGAGCGCAGGGGGCTTATCGCCTCCGAACGGACGTCGGGCAATCATCGGGTCTATCGCCGGGAAATCCTGAGGCGCGTGACGGTCATCAAGGTCGCCCAGAGTGCCGGCATACCGCTCGCGCAGATTTCCGAAGCGCTCTCGCAATTGCCGCGCGACGCGTCGCCCGACACGCAGGATTGGGAGCGCATCGCCGAAAACTGGCATGATGATCTCACGCGGCGGATCGCGCTTCTGACGGCGCTGCGCGACAAGATGGCGATCTGCATCGGCTGCGGATGCCTGAGCGTGCAGCGCTGCCCGCTGGTCAACGCGGACGATCAGCTGGCGAAAGAAGGTCCAGGCGCCCGGCTGCTATAGGCCTCACCATCACCTGTTCTCCTGTCGGCGTTCATGCGTCCGGGATGTGGAGCCGTGCCCCTGGATGGTCAGAGACGAAAACGAACGCCAGGGCGGGCCAGCCCGCCGCTTTGTGCCATCACGGTGCCGTCCGCCCGCCAGCAGGCGGCCCCTGTCATCATCCCGTCCTTCTCGAAAGCGATGGCGTTCATGCCGCCGCCCGCGGTCTTGACGAGGCGTACCTCCCGGCCCCGCTTGGCCAGCGCGTCTTCCATATCCGCGTAGGCCGGTTCCAGTTCGATATGGTGGCCTTCCGTCCAGAGGCGCGGTGCCTCGACGGCCTGCTGCAGGCTCATCCGGTGATCGATCAGGTTGACAATGGCCTGCATCGCCGACGGGAAAATGCGGACCCCGCCCGGTAGGCCCAGTGCGAAGACAGGGCGGTCCTCTTTCAGGATGATCATCGGCGCCATCGCTGTCGGCACCCGTTTGCCAGGGGCGATGGACATCGCCTTACCGGGACGCGGGTCGTAGTTCAGCATGTAGTTATTGGGAATGATCCCGGTGCCGGGAACCATGATGCGCGCACCGAAGAGGCTGTTTATCGTATGTGTCGCGGCGACGACATTCCCGTCCCGGTCGGCTGCGGTGACATGCGTGGTGTCGCGGCTTTCGTGAAGCGAGGAGTGCGGCGCCGGCCCTTCCTTCATTCTCTGGAGGCAGGTGCGGGCATAGTCCTTCGAAATGTAGCGTTCGACAGGCACCTCGACGAAATCGGGGTCGCCGGACGCGGTGCGCCGATCCTCGAAGGCGATGCGGATCACCTCGGCCAGCAGGCCCAGAGACTCCACGCTGCCGAACCCCATGGCGGCGACGTCGAAATGCTCCAGCATGTTCAGCATCTGGACGATATGCACACCGGATGAGGCCGGCGGCGGCGGACCGACGATGGTGTGCCCGCGATAGGTGCCGAAGATCGCCTCGCGTTCGATGGCGCTGTAGGAAACAAGGTCTTCCAGCGTCAGGGCACCGGCATCCATACCGCCGGTCTGCAGCCGGTCGATCAGGGCGCGCCCCAGCGCACCGCCATACAGCGCCGATGCGCCTTCCGCCTGCACCTGGCGCAGGCTGTCGGCATAGTCTCCCATCACCATGCGGCTGCCCGGTTCCGCCGGGGTGCCGCCCGGCAGCATCAGCCGTGCAATCTCGGCATCCGCCGCAAGATCGGCCTCATGCTCTTTGATTGCGCCATTCAGATAGTGACTGACAGTGAAACCGCGCCTCGCGGCCTGTATGGCCGGTTCGATCACGTCGGCAAAGGGCAGTTTGCCGTACTTTTCCTGCATCAGGCACCAGCCGCGCAGATTTCCTGGAACGGCGACGGCCGATGGCCCGACGAAATTGCGCCGGTCAAGCGTGTCGCTGTACCGCTCGGGAAGGTCCGAAACAGGGGTGAACATCGTCGGATGCATCGCCGCCCCCGCGGTTGACAGCGCGTCGATCACCACATGGCGGCCGTCACTCAGCCTTATGTGCGAGATCCCGCCACCCGCGATCCCCACCATCATTGGCTCGACAACGGTGAGCGTCAGCAGCGCGGCAACGGCGGCATCGATGGCATTGCCGCCAGCCGCCAGCATCTCGCTGCCTGCCGCTGTGCCGAGCGGCGCGTTCGTCACAACAACGCCCAGATCACCGGAGGCCGAGCGCTTTTCGCAGGTGAAGGGCAATTTTTTGCGGATCAACGGAATCTCCCGGTTTTCACACGGATTGGGTCCATATCGCATCGGTCTGGCGGCGTACGGCGCATGTGGCCAATCCGCAGGGTCTCCCCGCAGGTTTGCCTCCTGTATCAGGACGCCTTCGGTCGCGGCCTGTAGGGAGCCGGAGCCCAGGAGCGAGCTTTGCAAGATAATAGCGTTCAAGGCCAAGACTTTAGATGCCGGGAGTATCGCTGTCCGCCAGATAAATAATCAATGCTGCGATGCGACGTCATCGGACGGGCGAAGGAGGATACGCGGAACCCTGTAAAGGAAATGGCGCGTTTGGGCAGTACGCTATGTTAGCGGTCGAGGCCCCAAATCTCCGGATTGCCGGCCATGTGCTCGATCAGCATCTCGGTCAGGACCCGTATTTTCCGCGCGGGATGCTGGCCGGGCGGACGGACGACATAGGCGCCGGCGGGCGGTGGGGGATAACGTGTCATGATCGGAACGAGGGCGCCGGCGGACACATAGTCATGGATGATGCAGTCGGGCAGCCAGGCAATGCCGAGGCCAGCCGCTGCGGCACCGGCAAGCGCCGTGGCGTTGTCGGCCTTGAACCGGCCCTGCGGCTGCACCGTGACAATCCTGTTGCCATCCTGGAACTGCCAGCTTTCCGTTCCCTGCATCAGCGCCTGGTGGCTTGCCAGCTCATCCGGCGTCTGTGGGGCGCCGTTTTTCTCGATATAGTCCGGACTGGCCACAAGCTTGCCATGGATCGGGCCGATGCGCTTTGCGATCAGGTTGGAGTCCTGGAGATAGCCAACCCGGATCGCGCAGTCGAAGCCCTCGGCGATCAGATCGACAAAACGGTCGCTGTAGGCGCTGTGGATATGCAGCCGGGGATGCCGGTGCGCCATCTCGGCAAGCACCGGGGCGAAATGTGTCGGGCCGAAGGAAAGCGGCATGGCGACCCTGAGATGGCCGCGCAGATCCCCGGTCGGCAGGATCGCCTCCCGGGCCGTGTCGATCTCCGCACTGGCCCGGGCCGCATGATCCCTGAAGGTAACCCCCGCTTCGGTCAGCGCGGCCCCGCGGGTCGTCCGTGCCAGAAGCTGCACGCCGAGTTCGGCCTCGATCCGGAACAACCGCCGGCTGACGATCGACTTGGAGAGGCCGAGCCGGCGTGCGGCGGCTGAGACACCCCCAGCATCGGCCACCGCGACGAAGGTCCGCAGATCGTCCATATCCATATTCGACGTTCCAGTTTTTGCGACACAGCGTGCCGCATTATGGCGCTAGGCCGCCAATTAAAGGAACAGCAGAGTGCGGTCGAGTAACGGCGGCGCTGCCGGCGCCTGTGGCAGACCGCCCCTCACACTGGCACGACAAGGATGCAGCAATGACCTTCCGCAATGGCCTCGATTCGCTTCTCCGCCCCGAAGATTCGGTCCTCGTTCTGATCGACCACCAGCCTTACCAGCTGACGAACCTGAACAGCCATGATCCGCATATGGTGGTGAACAATTCGACCGCGCTGGCGAAGGCCGCCAAGGCCTTCGGCGTGCCCACCATCCTGACCAGCGTGATCGCCGAGCGCGGCGGCCTGATCTTCCCGCAGATCACCGATGTCTTTCCGGGGCAGGAGGTGATCGACCGGACCTTCATCAACACCTGGGAAGACAAGAAGGTCGTCGATGCGGTCAAGGCGACGGGCCGCAAGCAGCTGATCATCGCCGGCCTGTGGACGGAGGTCTGCGTCGCGATGCCGGTGATCCAGGCTCTCGGCGAAGGCTGGGACGTGACGGTTGTCACCGATGCGTCGGGCGGCACCTCGGTCGAGGCTCATGAAGTCGCGATCCAGCGCATGATCGGGGCCGGCGCGAACATGATGACCTGGCTGGCGGTGGCGTCGGAGTGGCAGCGCGACTGGGCCCGCACGGAACATGCCGCCGAGCTGACGCAGATCCTGATACAGCATGCCGCCGGCAGCGGCGTCGCCTATCTGTGGGAACAGCAGCTGCTGAACACGCCGGTGCCGGCAAAAGGCTGAACCAGGCCGGGGATGGCGGGTGTTTCGGGAAATGGCCGGCCCTCGCCATCCCTTCCTGCCGGGGTATGCCGGGAAATCGCACGGTCGCCGAACCTGCCGGAATAGGCCATAGTCTTTACCGGTTGCCGGCACAACATTCAGAAGGCAGGCGGATGGCAGAAGCGAGCCTGGGGCAAATCATCGGACCGGCGGTTGTCCTGATGGGGGCGGCTGTTGTCGCCGTGCCGCTGTTCCGGCGGATCGGTCTTGGATCGGTGCTGGGCTATTTCGCCGCCGGCCTGCTGGTCGGTCCCTCGGTGCTGGGCCTGTTCACCGATGCGCAGTCGATCCTGCATTTCTCCGAACTTGGCGTGGTGATGTTCCTGTTCGTGATCGGACTGGAACTGCGCCCGCAAAAGCTCTGGACGATGCGCGGCCAGATCTTCGGGTTGGGTCTTGTCCAGGTTGCCCTCGCCACCGCCGCCCTGGCGCTGACAGGGGCGGCGATCTTCGGCTTTTCCGCTCAGGTGGCCTTTGTCGCCGGGGCGGGTTTCGTCCTGTCCTCGACCGCTGTCATCATGTCGGTGCTGCAGGACCGCGGCGAAATCGCCAGCCTGGAAGGCCAGAAATCGGTCTCGATCCTGCTGTTCGAGGATCTGATGATCGTGCCGCTGCTGGGCGTCGTCGCCTTCCTGTCGCCGCTGGCACAGGGCGAGGCGGGATGGATGGACGCCCTTCTGGCGGTCGGCGCGCTGCTGGCACTGCTGGGGGTGTCGCACTGGGGCCTGAACCCGTTCTTCGCCCTGCTGGCGCGGGCGCGGACGCGCGAGGTGCTGACCGCCGGCGCGCTGCTGGTGGTTCTGGGAGCCGCACTGCTGATGGATGCCGTTGGCCTGTCGATGGCGATGGGCGCCTTCCTGGCTGGCGTGATGCTGTCGAGTTCGAGCTACCGCCATCAGATCGAAAGCGATATCGAGCCGTTTCGCGGCCTGCTGATGGGGCTGTTCTTCCTTGCCGTCGGCATGTCGCTCGACCTGTCGGTCGTCGCGGTGGAATGGCAGCTCCTTCTGGCGATGCTGGCGGCCTTCACTGTCGCCAAGGGCATCATGGTCTATGGCGTCGCGCGCCTGTTCGGCAGTTCCAACCATCAAGCGCTGCGCCGGACATCGATGTTCCTGCAAGGCGGTGAATTTGCCTTCGTGCTCTATGCCGCCGCGACCTCGGGCGGCGTGATCGATGCGCGGGAAAATGCGCTGTTCGTCACTGTCGTTATCCTTTCCATGGCGATGACGCCGCTTTTCATGCTGATGGCCGACCGGTTGCTGCGCAACGAACCCTCCATGGAGGGTGTCGATGTCGCCCGCGACCTGAAGGGGCGCATCCTGATGATCGGCTTCGGCCGCTTCGGCCAGATCGCCTCCCAATTGCTGCTGTCCCGGGGCGTCAGCCTTTCCGTCATCGACCGCGACCCGGACCGGATTCGTGATGCCGGCCGATTTGGCTTCAAGGTCTTCTTCGGCGACGGCACCCGGCTCGACACGCTGCATCATTCCGGTGCCGGCACGGCCGATGCGATCATGGTCTGCATTGATGACCGGAAGGCCGCGTTACAGATCGTGGAGCTGGCGCAGCACGAGTTTCCGCAGGCGAAGCTGCTGGTGCGCAGCTACGATCGTGGCCATTCCATCGATCTCATCCGCGCCGGTGTGGCATATGAGATCCGGGAGACGGTCGAATCCGCCTATCTGATGGGCGCCGAGGGCCTCCGCGTCCTGGGCTGTGCCGAATCCGAGATCGAGGAGGCCGCGGAGGATATCCGCCAGCGCGATGTCGAACGCCTGTCCGAACAGGTACAGGGCGACATCATGTCGGGCCTGGACCGGCTGCACAGCAACCAGCCCACACCGGAGCCGCTGAACAAGGCGAAGCCAACGGAACAGGCGGACTAGAACCGCACGGAAACGGAAGCGATAGCGGTCAGCGGCTAGCCCGGATGGGTGAAGCCGTCAGTCGCCGGCTGTGGTTGCCTCAGCCGCCGGCCGGCCTATACTGTCGGGGGAGTATATACCCCAGGCCTGAGGCATTCATGCCGAACGATCCGGAAGAGAAGAAGCGTGTGCTCGCCCGCGTCCGCCGTATCCGCGGCCAGTGCGAGGCGTTGGAGCGCGCGCTCGATTCCGGCGCTGCGTGCGGGCCGGTGCTGCAGCAGATCGCCGCCGTGCGCGGCGCCATCAACGGGCTGATGGCCGAGGTGCTGGAAGCCTATATCCGCGAGGAGTTTCCAGCTCCCGGTGAGGGGGTGGATGTGCGGCAGCACGAGCTTCTCGGCCTCGTCCGCAGTTACCTGAAATGAGAATCGGCGGCACAGACGCCAACGACAACAGCCACCAGATGGAGAGAGCATCATGAAATCCCGCGCCGCCGTCGCCTTCGGTCCCGGAAAGCCGCTGGAGATCGTCGAGATCGATGTCGCCCCGCCACAGAAGGGCGAGGTGCTGATCCAGGTCACCCATACCGGCGTGTGCCATACCGACGCCTTTACCCTGTCGGGCGAGGACCCGGAAGGCCTCTTCCCCTGCGTACTGGGGCATGAGGGGGCCGGCATCGTGCTGGAGGTCGGCGCGGGCGTCACCTCGGTGAAGCCGGGCGACCATGTGATCCCGCTCTACACCGCCGAATGCGGGAAGTGCGAATTCTGCACCTCCGGCAAGACCAATCTGTGCGTCGCCGTGCGCGCCACCCAGGGCAAGGGCGTCATGCCGGACGGCACCACGCGCTTCTCCTACAAGGGCGAGCCTGTCTATCACTATATGGGCTGCTCCACTTTCAGCGAGTACACGGTGGTGGCCGAAGTCTCGCTGGCGAAGATCAACCCGGAAGCCAATCACGAGCAGGTTTGCCTGCTGGGCTGCGGCGTCACCACCGGCATCGGCGCGGTGCACAACACCGCCAGGGTGCAGGAAGGCGATTCGGTCGCCGTGTTCGGGCTGGGCGGTATCGGCCTTGCGGTCATCCAGGGCGCCCGCCAGGCGAAGGCGGGGCGGATCATCGCCATCGACACCAATCCGGGCAAGTTCGAGCTGGCAAAGCAGTTCGGCGCTACCGACTGCGTGAATCCGAAGGATCACGACAAGCCGATCCAGCAGGTCATCGTCGAGATGACGGGCTGGGGCGTCGATCATTCCTTCGAGTGCATCGGCAATGTGAATGTCATGCGCGCCGCGCTGGAATGCGCGCATCGCGGCTGGGGCCAGTCGGTCATTATCGGTGTTGCCGGTGCGGGGCAGGAAATCTCCACCCGCCCGTTCCAGCTGGTGACCGGGCGGCGCTGGATGGGCACCGCCTTCGGCGGGGTGAAGGGCCGCAGCCAGCTGCCCGGCATGGTCGAGGACGCGATGAAGGGCAAGATCGAGCTGGCGCCCTTCGTCACCCACACCATGGCGCTGGACCGGATCAACGAGGCCTTCGACCTGATGCATGAGGGCAAGTCGATCCGCTCCGTCGTCCATTACTGACCGGCGGCGCACAAGGAAGCGACATGGAACTTACCGAAAGCAACCGCGCCTTTGGCGGCACGCAGCAGGTCTGGCGGCACGAGTCCCGCACGCTTGGCTGTGCGATGAATGTCGCCGTCTATGTACCCCCTCATGCCGAGGGGGCGCGGCTGCCCGTGATCTACTGGCTGTCGGGCCTGACCTGCACCGAGCAGAATTTCATCACCAAGGCCGGCGCGCAGCGCTATGCGGCGGAACAGGGGGTGGTTCTGGTGGCGCCGGACACCAGCCCGCGCGGCGGCGATGTTGCGGATGATCCGGCCTATGATCTGGGCAAGGGGGCGGGGTTCTACCTGAACGCCACGCAGGCTCCCTGGTCGCCCCATTACCGGATGTACGACTATATCGTTGAGGAGCTGCCGGCGCTGATCGAAGCGCATTTCCCGGTCGATGACCGGCGCGGCATCACGGGGCACTCGATGGGAGGGCATGGCGCGTTGGTCATCGCGCTGCGCAATCCGGGGCGTTACAAGGCGGTCTCCGCCTTCGCGCCGATTGTCGCCCCGTCGCAGGTACCCTGGGGCCGCAAGGCGTTTGCCGCCTATCTGGGCGAGAACGAGGCGGAATGGGCCGCCTATGACGCGACGGCCCTGCTGGGAGGGGCGCGGGAGCGGCTGCCGATCCTGATCGACCAGGGTGATGCTGACGATTTTCTGGAGAAGCAGCTGAAACCGGAGATTTTCGAGGCAGAGGCGGCGCGGGTCGGCCATCCGCTGGAACTGCGGATGCAGCCCGGCTATGGCCACAGCTACTACTTCATCGCCAGCTTCATCGGCGACCATATCGCCCATCATGCCAAAGCCCTGAACCCAAAGCCCTGAACGAGGGCTGATTCATGCGCCCATGACGGGACGGGCATTGCGCAGGTGCGAAAGCCGGCGCAGACTTCGCGGTATCAGGCATGCGTTCTGCATTGCCTGTCCCACCCTGCCAGATGATGTGAGGTCCCGTCATGAGCGCCCGTCCCGACATGCCCTATTGGTGGGAAGAAGCTGAACCCGCGGCGGCATCAACAGGGGCGCTGCCGGCCAGGGCCGATGTCGTGGTGGTCGGCGGCGGCTATGCCGGCATGGGGGCGGCGATCCCGCTGGCGCGGGCGGGCCGCGAGGTCGTGGTGCTGGAACGTGACCGCCCGGGCGATGGCGCGTCCAGCCGCAATGGCGGCATCACCAGCGGCAATATCCGGCATTCCTTTTCCAGCCTCATCTCGAAATACGGGCTGGAGAAGGCGAAGGCCATCTATGCCGAGGGCGTGGCGGCCCGCGAGGAACTCTACGCCTTCATTGAGGCGGAGAAGCTGGATTGCGATTTCCAGCCGACCGGCCGCTTCACCGGGGCGATGCGGCCGGAAATCCTGGACACGATGAAGCGGGAAATGGCGCTGCTGCACGAGCATATCGGCGTCGAGCCGGTGATCGTCGAGCGCCTGGACATGCAGGATGAGATCGGCTCCGACCTCTATCATGGCGGCGTGCGCCGCGCCGATATAGGCGGCGTTCATCCGGCGAAGCTGCACCGTGCGCTGCGCGGCGTTGCCGAGGCGGCCGGGGCCGCGATCCATAGCGGTGTCGGCGTCACCAACATCCGCCGCACCGGTACCACCTTCGAGGTGACGACTCCGAAGGGCAAGATCCAGGCGGCGCATGTCATCGTCGCCACCAATGGCTATACCGACAAGGGCCTGCCCTGGCTGCGCCGCCGCCTCGTGCCGGTGATTTCCGAGATGATCGCGACGGAACCGCTCAGCCCGAACCTGATGCAGAAGCTGATGCCGAAGCGCCAGATGCATGGCGAGACACGGCAGCTCGGCTATTATTACCGGCCCTCGCCCGATGGTACGCGCATCCTGCTGGGTGGCCGGCGCTATGCCAGCGACACGGCGGAGGCGCGCGAGCGGCTGCGCCAGGGGCTGATCGAAATCTTCCCGGAACTGGACAAGGTGCAGCTGACGCATCACTGGGGCGGCTTCGTTGCCTTCCCGATGGACCAGCTGCCGAAGCTGACGGTGCAGGACGGCATTGTCTATGCCGCCGGCTTCTGCGGCTCCGGCGTCGTGTGGGCGCGCTGGATGGGCATGAAGGCGGCCGCCCTCGTGCTGGAGCGGGACGAGCCCTCGGCCTTCTACAGCGACGCCTTCCGGCGCATCCCCTTCTATAATGGGAAGCCCTGGTTCCTGCCGGTGATGATGAACTGGTACAAGCTTAAGGATCGGCTGACCGGCACGATGAAGTAGTCGCCATCGGCGCGGGCTGCCTTCCGGGTGCCGCGCGGCAGCATTGACGGGTACACTCTCAGCCTTTATGTATCGTCAATCGACGATAAACGAAAATGAGGTTGCGGCATGACTACGCTGCTGGCCCCGCGGCCCGATGCGGGCTTTGACAAAGATGACGAGGCCGTGGCGGCTATCGCCAAGGCGCTTGGCCATCCGGCGCGTATCCACATCGTCCGGGTGCTGATGGCAAAGCAATCCTGCATCGGCTGCGACATTGTCGATGAGGTCGGGCTGGCCCAGTCCACCGTGTCGGAGCATCTGCGAATCCTGAAGGCCGCCGGGATCATTACCGGCCAGATCGAGCATCCGCGCGTCTGCTACTCGCTGAACCCGGACAGCCTCGCCCCGCTGGTCGCCCTGCTCGCTGCCCTCTCCGGGGACGGCGACACCACCGCCCCCTCCTGCTGATTCGGCCAATCGAGGCACCCCATGTCGCTCTTCGACCGCTACCTCTCGCTCTGGGTTGCCTTGTGCATCCTCGCCGGAATCGTGCTCGGCAGCCTGTGGCCGGGCCTGTTCCAGACCGTCGCCGGCTGGGAGTACGCCTCGGTCAATCTGGCCGTCGGCGTGCTGATCTGGGCGATGGTCTATCCGATGATGGTGGCGGTGGATTTCGCCAGCCTGCGGCACATCCACAGGCGGCCCAAGGGGCTGGTCATCACGGTCGTGGTGAACTGGCTGATCAAGCCCTTCACCATGGCGGCGCTGGGCGTGCTGTTCTTCGAATTCCTGTTCGCCGATGTGATCGACCCGGCGGATGCCGGCCAGTATATCGCCGGGCTGATCCTACTGGGGGCGGCACCCTGCACGGCGATGGTGTTCATCTGGTCGCAGCTGACACGCGGTGATCCCAATTACACGCTGGTCCAGGTGTCGCTGAACGACATCATCATGATCTTCGCCTTCGCGCCCATCGTGGCGCTGCTGCTGGGCGTCACCGATTTGCAGGTGCCGTGGGAGACGCTGCTGCTCTCCGTCCTGCTCTATGTCGTGATCCCGTTGGCGGCGGGTGCGGCAACCCGTGCGGCACTGGTCGGCAAGGCCAATAACGGTAGTGGCGGTGAAGTGCGGGTCGCCCGCTTCATCGCGGCGGTAAAACCCTTCTCGATCCTGGGCCTGCTGGCGACGGTGGTGCTGCTGTTCGGTTTCCAGGGGCATGTCATTCTCGACAAGCCGTTGCTGATCGGGCTGATCGCCGTGCCGCTGCTGATCCAGTCCTACGGCATCTTCGCCATCGCCTATGCTGCCGCCTGGGCATGGCGGGTGCCGCACAATATCGCAGCACCCTGCGCCCTGATCGGCACCTCGAACTTCTTCGAGCTGGCGGTCGCCGTGGCCATCGGCCTGTTCGGCCTCAATTCCGGGGCGGCGCTGGTCACTGTCGTCGGCGTGCTGGTGGAGGTGCCGGTGATGCTGTCGCTGGTCGCCTTCGCCAACCGGACGAAGCGGCATTTCCCCGACACGGCGGACGCTGCGAACGACAGCACCCCGCCGCTGCATCCCCAGGAGGCCCGGCGATGAATATCCTGTTCCTGTGTGTCGCAAATTCCGCCCGCAGCCAGATGGCCGAGGGGCTGGCCCGCGACCTGTTCGGTAGCCGGGCGACGGTGATGAGCGCCGGCTCCGCCCCGTCGCGCGTCAATCCCTATGCCATCGAGGCGATGGCCGAGCTGGGCATCGATATCAGCGGCCAGCACTCGAAATCGGTCGATGGCATTGACCCGGAGGGGCTCGACCTCGTCATCACGCTCTGCGCCGAGGAGGTCTGCCCGGTCCTGCCCGGCCGGGTGCAGCGGTTGCACTGGCCGATTGCCGACCCGGCCTCGACCGACCCCGCGCTGACGCCAGAGGATTTCCGCGCGCGCTTCCGCGTGGCGCGCGACGAGATCCGCGCCCGGCTGGAAAGCCTGAAGCTCGATCCGGCCTAAAGCCGCTTGTACATGATCGTGGTCGCGTCCAGCCGGTCGATGGCGACGTCGCGGGAATAGTCTGGAACGATGCCGGCTGTCTGGTATCCCAGCGAGGTGTAGAGTGGTTCCGCCTTGTCGCCGGTTCGGGTGTCCAGGGTGATGAGGCTGCGGCCGCGCGCGCGGGCCTCAGCCTCCAGCGCCAGCATCAGGGATCGTGCGATGCCGAGGCGCCGGCACTCGGGATGCACGATCAGCTTGTTCACCTCCGCCCGGTGCGGCTGGTTCGGCGGCGTGTCGAGATTGAGCTGTACCGATCCAGCCAGCAGCCTCTCATGCCGCGCGACGAACAGGATGCGGCTGCCATCGGCCAGGCCTGGCTGTACCTTGCGCCGCCAGAAGGCCTCGCTGTCCGCCAGCCCGAAGGGCTGTATGAAGCTGATGCTGGCCCCGGCGCTGACGCAGGCATGCAGCAGCGCGGTCAGTTCGCCGAGACTGTCGGCGAAAGCATCGGCCGGAAGGATGGAGATATCGTTCTGCGCGGTGGCCAGCATGATTGCCCTCACAGGATGAAGATGAGATAGCGTGCACCCTGCCGGGCGGGCGTGGCGAAGACGCTTTCGCCGAACAGCTGGTAGCGCAGGCAGTCGCCCGGCCGCAGCGAATGGGTTCGTCCCCCGACAGTTACCTCCAGCGCGCCGTCCAGCAGCACCAGATGATGCTCCAGCCCCGGACGCGGTGGCCGGGGATAGTCTATGCGCGCGCCGGGATCGAGCGTGCCTTCCAGCACCTCGCCGGCCAGCGCCTGCGCCGGTGGCGAGACGGAGCGGCGGTGGAATCCGCTGTCGGGGTCATGCCAGACCGGCTGCGCCGCGCGTGGCAGCAGCGGGGTGAATTCCGCTTCCACCAGATGCATCAGGCGCGACAGCGTCATGCCATAGGCCGCGCAGAGCTGGCCCAGCACCTTGGCGGTTGGGCTGACCTCCGCCTTTTCCAGCCGCGACAGGGTGGCGCGGCTGACGCCGCTGCGTTCCGCCAGCTCGTCCAGCGTCCAGCCGCGCTCGCCCCGCAGTGCGCGCAGGCGCTGGGCCAGCCGGTCATCGATGGAGGTGTCTTCGAGGAGTGCTTCTTCCATAAAGGGGAAAATTTCCCATATATGGGATTTCGTCAAGTGAAGATTGACGGGCGTTGCTTGCTGCGATTTTAGTTAAAGCCAATCCTTTGATGGTCGCGGCGAAACCGCATCGCCTCCTGACGGCGCCAGGGTGCCGACCGGGCAGACAGCTGAAGAGAGGTCGAGGAGCATGCGGATCGCGCCGGCTGCGCTTTTGGCCTGTTATCTGGCAGTGGCGGCAGGGGCCGTCGGCTTTGCTGCCTACAGTGTCCACGAAGAGCAGGCGCGCGTTGCCGAAAGGATCGATGAACAGGCGCTGCGCGTGCGGGGCCGTGTCGATTACATGGTCGGCACGGCGAAGGTGCTGGTCGAGCTGATGCAGAAGCTGGCCATCGATTACCGAATCAACCGGCCCGACTTCGCCCCGCCCAGCGACCTTTACCTGGCCCTGACCGAGGAGCCGGACGGGCGCTACCATCTCGACATGCCGTCGCGCGGCATCATTCCGCTGGAGATCGGCAATCTTACCGGCCTTGGCGGGCTGCAAGGGCGGGGCGACGCCTTTCAGGCCGAAATCGAGATGGCGCTGTCGCTGCACACGGTATTCCGGCTGGCGACCGAGCGGCTGCCGAATATTCCGTGGATCTATTACGTCTCGGCCAGACGATTCGAGTTCGTCTATCCCTGGGTGCCGTCGGCGGAACTGACCTATGCCGACGAGGATCTGGAGGAGCCCTATTTCCAGCTGGGCACGCCGGCCCTCAACCCCTGGGGCGCCGAATATTTCACGCCGGTCTATGAGGATGATGGCGGTCGGGGACCGGTCACCACCATCGGTCGCCCGGTCTATATCGACGAACGCTTCGAGGGAATCGTCGCGGTCGATATCACGCTGGATCATTTGCTGCGGCTGCTGAATGGTTTCCCGGTCGAGTACGGCTATCTCAACCTGGTGGAGCGTGATGGCACGCGCTTCTGGTATGACGACCGCCCGCCTGCCCCTGGAGCGACGCGCTACGAGCTGACCCGCGCGCCCTGGAGCCTGGAGCTGACGCCGCCGCCCGGCGGTCAGTTTGCGCTGGCGCTGCGCGGCAGCGCCATGCCCATCGCCTCCTCGGTCCTGATGCTGCTGATGCTGGTTGCGTTCGAATGGCGCCGCCGCGTCGCCCAGAAGATCGAGGCGCAGCGCCAGGCCCTGGCGGACGCCAATGCCGAGCTGCAGGTGGCGCGCCGGCAGGCCGAGGCGGCGACCGAGGCGAAGTCCAACTTCCTGGCCTCAATGAGCCACGAAATCCGCACACCGATGAATGGCGTCATGTCGATGGCCGAACTGCTGGACCAGACACCGCTGACCGACGAGCAGCGCGGGATGAGCGCGATCATCCGGCAATCCTCGGCGGCGCTGCTTGGCATCATCAACGACATTCTCGACTTCTCGAAGATCGAGGCCGGCAAGCTGGACATCGAGATGCTGACCATCGACCTGTCGGAGATCGTCGAGGATGTCGGTGACCTGCTGGCGCTGCGGGCGGAGGAGAAGGGGCTGCATCTCATCGTCGATATCGATCCGCGCCTGCCGGGGCGGCTGCAGGGTGACCCGACGCGGCTGCGGCAGATCCTGCTCAATCTCGGCGGCAATGCGGTGAAGTTCACCGAAGAAGGCCATGTGACGCTGCGCGTGTCGCTGCCCGATACGGCAAAGCCGGCGGCGGGCGCGACCCTGCCGGTCCGGCTGGAGGTCATCGACAGCGGCATCGGGCTGACCCCGGAGCAGCAGGGCCGGCTGTTCCAGCCCTTCATGCAGGCCGATAGTTCGACCGCGCGGAAGTTTGGCGGCACCGGCCTTGGGCTGTCGATCTCGCACCGCCTGACCGAGATGATGGGCGGCCGCATCGGCGTGGACAGCGAGGCCGGCAAGGGATCGACCTTCTGGGTCGAGCTGCCGATGGCGGTGATGGATGAGGCGGGTATCCGCCCGGAGGCCGACATCGCCGATGCGCGGCTGGCGCTGGTCGGCGTGCCGGCGCCGCTGGCCGATGCCATCGCCGGCTATATGCGCTTCGCCGGGGCAGCCGCGCCGTCGGTCTGGCCGGATGGCGCCACGGCGCTGGCGGCGCTTTCCGCTTCCGGTACGCCGTCGCATCTGGTCCTGATCGAGGCAGCACTGCCGGACATGCCGGGGCTGGCACTGGCGCGCGATCTGCGCACAAGGTTGGGCGGGGATGGCCCGAAGCTGGCGCTGCTCGCCTCGCGTCGGCTGTTCTCGACCATTTCCGAGGCAGAGCGGCGAGGGCTGCTGGTCACGCTGCTGCATCCGATGCGCCGCGCGCGGCTGTGGAATGCGATCGCCGCCGCGATGGGCCGCGCGGCATTGCTGACACGGGGCCAGTTGCTGGCTGGAACGGAAGAACTGGAACCGCCCGGGCTGGAGGAGGCGCGGTCAGCGCAGGCGCTGATCCTGGTCGCGGAGGATAATCCGACGAACCAGATCGTCATCGGCCGGCATCTGACGCGGCTCGGCTACGCGCATGAGGTCGCGGCGAATGGCCGGCTGGCGCTCGACCGGCTGGAGGCGGAAACCGGTTACGGTCTGTTGCTGACCGATTTCCACATGCCGGAGATGGATGGTTTCGAGCTGACCGCCGCGATCCGCGCGCAGGAGGAGCCGGATACGGCGCGCCTGCCCATCGTGGCCCTGACCGCCGATGCGCTGGCCGGCACCGAGCAGCAATGTTTCGAGGCCGGCATGGACGGCTATCTGACGAAGCCGATCAACAGCGCGGCGCTGGCGCGGGTACTCGAAGAGATGCTGCCGCAGGCCCAGTCGCTGCGCCGGCCGAAGAGCGCCGCGTCAGAGCAACCTGCGCCTGCAGCGCCGAAAGCGCCGGCGGCCGATCCCGACATCCTGTCACTCGACCAGCTGGGGGAAAGCTTCGGGGCCATCGATGCGGAGGCCATCGCTTTCCTGCGCCGCTTCGCCGAGGATGTGCCGGCGCGCCTCGCCCGGCTGGAGGCGGCGCTTCGGGCCGGCGATGCGGCAGCGGCCCGGCACGAGGCGCATGCGCTGAAAGGCTCGGCCCTGTCCATCGGCGCGGTGCGGCTGGGGCAGACGGCATCGGACCTGCAGGATGTGCTGGATGCCGGCGATCTGGACACGGCGGAACTGCTGGCCTCGACCCTGCCGGACAGCGCCGCCGAATTCAGCGCCGCCGTGGATGGCCTTGGGAAGAGCTTGGGATGAACATGTCAGGGAGAGCGCGGTGAGCGTCAATTTCAAGGCACTGAAGATCGTCATCATCGAGGATGAGGATTTCATCCGCGTGCTGATCCGCCGGCTGCTCCATCAGCTTGGCGTGGAGCTGATCTATGAGGCGAAGGAGGGCGGCGAGGGGCTGAAGGAGGTGGTGCGCACCCGCCCCGACATTGTGCTCTGTGACATTCATATGGAGCCGATGGACGGTCTGACTTTCCTGAACCGGCTTCGGTCCCTGCCGATGGGGCTGGTGAAGGACACGCCCGTGGTTTTCCTGACGGCGGATGCACAGCAGGAGACCGTAATGCAGGCGAAGAAACTGTGGGTGAACGGCTATCTGGTGAAGCCGGTCTCGCTGCAATCGCTGGAAAGGCGGATCGCCAGCATCCTGGCAGGCGCCTGATTTCCAAGGCTTTTTGGCCGACGCCTGATCCCGGATTCCAGCATTGCAATAAAATAGTAAGGGGCATGCAAAAAGGGGGTGCGTGACGGTTAATGCTACATTAGCATGTCATTGCTCCTTACAGTTTCCATCCCGGAGTCGGTGGGGGCATTCACTCGAAACCACAATCGAGGGGGAGGTTCTCATGAAAGAACGGGAACTCAGGGGGCTTATCAACAAGGTCAAGCAGGGCAAGCTGTCGCGACGCGGCTTCATTTCCCGCATGGTGATGCTGGGGCTGACCGCCCCGCTGGCGAGCCAGATGCTGTTGTCTTCCGGTGTCGCGCTGGCGCAGGGCGCGATGGAGTACAAGCCGACCAAGGCCGGCGGCGGCGGCACGCTGAAGCTGCTGTGGTGGCAGGGGCCGACGTTGCTGAATCCGCATTTCGCGACCGGCACGAAGGACCAGGACGGCTCGCGTGTTTTCTATGAGCCGCTGGCGGCCTGGGCGCCGGACGGCACGCTGATTCCGATCCTGGCGGCGGAAATCCCGACGCGGGAAAATGGCGGCCTGTCCGAGGATGGCAAGACCGTCACCTGGAAGCTGAAGCAGGGCGTGACCTGGCATGACGGCAAGCCCTTCACTGCCGACGACTGCGTGTTCAACTGGGAATATGGCCGCGATCCGGCAACTGCCTCGGTGACCAGCGGCACCTACCGCGATGTCGAGGTGGAGAAGGTCGATACCTACACCGTGAAGGTGATGTTCAGCAAGCCCACGCCGTTCTGGGCCGATGCCTTCGTCGGCAATCGCGGCTGCCTCATCCCGAAGCATCTGTTCGCGGAGTATGCCGGGGCGAAGTCGCGCGAGGCGCCTGCCAACCTGGCGCCGGTCGGGACCGGCCCGTTCAAGTTCGTCGAGTTCAAGCCGGGCGATCTGGTGCGCGGCGAGCGCAACCCGAACTACCACGTGCCCAACATGCCCTATTTCGATGCCATCGAGATGAAGGGCGGCGGCGACGCGGTGTCGGCGGCGCGCGCGGTCATCCAGACCGGCGAGTACGATTATGCCTGGAACATGCAGGTCGAGGATTCGATCCTGAAGCGGCTTGAGGATGGCGGCCGCGGCAAGGTCATCGTCTTTGAGGGCGGCTCCATCGAGCATATCCAGCTGAACAACACCGATCCCTGGACCGAGGTCGAGGGCGGCGAGCGTGCCAGCATGAAGACCAAGCACCCGTTCCTGACCGATCCGGCGGTGCGGCAGGCGATGAACCTGCTGGTGGACCGCCAGTCGGTGCAGGATCACATCTATGGGCGCGGCGGTGTTGCTACCCGCAACTTCCTGAACAATCCGGAACGCTTCCGCTCCTCCAAGACCAAGTTCGAGTTCAATGTCGAGAAGGCCATCAAGATCCTGGAGGATGGCGGCTGGAAGGTCGGCAGCGGCGGCATCCGGGAGAAGGGTGGCAAGCAGCTGAAGATGGTCTTCCAGACCTCGATCAATGCACCGCGCCAGAAGACCCAGGCCATCGTGAAGCAGGCCTGCCAGAAGGCGGGCATCGAGCTGGAGCTGAAGTCGATCACCGCTTCGGTGTACTTCTCCTCCGATGTCGGCAATCCGGACACCTACACGAAGTTCTATACCGACATCCAGATGTACACGACGACCCAGCCGCAGCCCGATCCGGCGCTGTTCATGAACCAGTTCACCACGTGGGAGATTTCCACGATGGAGAACAAGTGGCAGGGCCGCAACATCACCCGCTGGTACAACGAGGATTACGACAAGCTGTACCGCCAGGCGGAGGGCGAACTGGACCCGGTGAAGCGCGCGGCCTTGTTCATCGCCATGAACGATCTGGTGATCGAGAATGTGGTGAACATTCCGGTGATCTATCGCCCGGGTGTCGCCGCTGCCTCCAACAAGCTGCATTGCCAGCCCAGCGGCTGGGACAGCAGCCTGTGGAATGTGAGGAGCTGGTATCGCGACGCGTGAGAAGTCCATTCCGGATGGGGCCGGCCATGATGGCCGGCCCTTTTTCCCGCTTCTCTGCGGAGTGACCCGACCGTGAGTCAGTATCTCATCCGCCGGCTGCTGGTGGCGCTGCCCAGCCTGCTCGGCATCAGTATCGTGCTTTTCACCGTCCTGGCGCTGGCGCCGGGCGACCCCTTCGAAGAACTTGCCACCAACCCGAACATCCCGCCCGAGGTGCGCGCGAATCTACGCGAGCAGTTCGGCCTGGACGATCCGGTGTGGGAGCGGTATGTCCGCTGGCTGATCGCCATGCTGAACGGCGACTGGGGCTTTTCCTTCGTCAGCCGTGTCGATGTTGACGATCTGATCATGCAGCGCCTGCCAGCGACGCTGATCATCATCGGCCTGTCGCAGCTGCTGGCGCTGGCGATTGCCCTGCCGGTCGGCGTGATCGCCGCGACCCGGCCCTATTCGGTATTCGACCAGGTCGCCAACACCTTCGCCTTCATCGGCTTCTCGCTGCCGACCTTCTTCACCGGCATCCTGTTCATTCTGATCTTCTCGATCCATCTGGACTGGCTGCCCTTCGTCTATCGCTCGGACGTGGAGGCGACGGGGCTTGCCTGGCTGTGGGAGCATTTCAAGCAGTCGATCATGCCGATCGCCGTGCTGGGACTGTTCCAGGGGGCGTCCTGGACGCGCTTCGTGCGCTCCGCCGTGCTTGACGTGATCCGGCTGGATTACGTGACGACGGCTCGGTCCAAGGGGCTGCGCGAGCGGGTGGTGGTGGTGAAGCATGTGGTGCGCAACGCGCTCATCCCGGTGGTCACGCTGGTAGCATTGCAGATGCCGGTGGTGTTCGGCGGCGCCATCGTCACCGAACAGATCTTCCGCATTCCCGGCATCGGCTCGCTGCTGATCGCCGCCATCCTGGCGAACGACACGCCGGTCATCATGGCCGTCACCTTCGTCTTCGCCTGCCTCGTCATTCTCTTCAACCTCATCGCGGACCTGCTCTATGGCTGGCTCGACCCCCGCATCTCCTACCGCTGACGCGGCCGTGCCGGCCGTTGCCCGGGCGAAGCACATCTCGCCCGCGCATGAGGCATGGCGCCGTTTCCGCCGCCACAAGCTGGCGGTGGCCAGTGCCGCCATCCTGCTACTGATGGTGCTGGCCGTGCTGATCGGCCCGTTCCTCTGGACGGTGCCGATCAACGAGATCGACTTCTCCTCGCAGCTTGAAGGCCCGTCCTGGAAGCACCCGCTGGGCACCGACGATCTGGGGCAGGACCTGCTGGCCCGCATGCTCTATGGCGGGCGCATCTCGCTGGCGGTCGGGCTGGCGGCCATGCTGGTGGCGGTGCTGGTCGGTACGGTGATCGGCGCCATTGCCGGCATCGCGCGCGGCAGCGTCGACACCGCGCTGATGTGGCTTACCGACCTGTTCCTGTCGCTGCCGCAGCTGCCGCTGCTGTTGCTGGTGATCTACCTGTTCCGCGATGTGCTGAAGGAGATCGCCGGGCCGGAGGTCGGCGTGTTCATCCTGATTGTCATTGTCATCGGCGGGTTGCGATGGATGCCGGTGGCCCGCCTGGTGCGCGCGCAGTTCTTCTCGCTGCGCGAGAAGGAATTCGTCGAGGCGGCGCGGGCGCTGGGTGCTTCCACGCCGCGCGTCGTGGTGCGCCATATCCTGCCCAACTCGCTGGGGCCGGTGATCGTCGCAGGCACCATCGACGTGGCGGCCGCGATCATCGCCGAATCGACCCTGTCCTTCCTGGGGCTGGGCTTCCCGCCGGACATCCCGACCTGGGGCCGGCTGCTGTACGACGCCAAGGATTATCTCGACTTCGCACCGCACTGGGCGATCTTTGCCGGGGCGGCGATCTTCCTGGCGGTGCTCACCATCAATTTCATCGGCGACGGGCTGCGCGATGCGCTCGACCCGCGCAAGGTCATGTAGGGGGAATCCGGGAATGACGGAACCGGCTGCGGGCGGTGACGCCCTGCTGCGCATTCGCGGGCTGAAGACACATTTCAAGACGGACGATGGCTGGGTGCGCGCGGTGGATGGCGTCGATCTGACGCTGAACCGGGGCGAGACGCTGGGCGTGGTCGGCGAGTCGGGCTGCGGCAAGACCGTCACCGCCATGTCGGTGCTGAAGCTGATCCCGATGCCGCCGGCGAAGATCGTCGAGGGCGAAATCCTCTGGCGTGGCCGCGACATCGTAAAGCTGGATGCCGACGAAATGCGCGACATACGCGCCAAGGAGATCGCCATCGTCTTCCAGGAGCCGATGACCAGCCTGAACCCGGTCTATACGGTGGGTGAGCAGATCGCCGAGGTGGTGCGGCTGCACGAGAATCTCAGCCGCCGCGACGCGATGGACCGGGCGGTGGAGATGCTGCGGCTGGTGAATATCCCGACGCCGGAACGGCGGGTGCGCGACTATCCGCACCAGTTCTCCGGCGGCATGCGCCAGCGCGTGATGATCGCCATGGCGCTGTCCTGCAACCCGCAGCTACTGATCGCCGACGAGCCGACCACGGCGCTGGACGTGACCATTCAGGCGCAGATTCTCGACCTGCTGGCCGAGATGAAGGAACGGCTCGGCATGGCGGTCATGCTCATCACCCACGCGATGGGCGTGGTGGCGGAGGTGACGCAGCGCGTCGTCGTCATGTATGCCGGCAAGGTGGTGGAGGAGGCGCCGGTCGAGCGCATCTTCGCCAACCCGTTGCATCCCTATACGCAGGGGCTGATCCGCTCGATCCCGCGTATCGACCTGGCGGCGGTGAAGAAGACCCGGCTGGAGGCAATCGGCGGCAGCGTGCCGAGCCTGCTGAACCCGCCGCCGGGCTGCCGTTTCGCCGCGCGCTGCAAGCAGGCGCGCCCCGACTGCACGGCGGAAATCCCGCCGCTGCGCGAGATTGAACCGGGCCACAAGGTGGCCTGTGTCCTGTACTGAGCCGGAGGATTCGACGCGATGACCGAGCCGCTTCTGAAGGTCCGGGATCTGGTGAAGCATTTCTCCGTGCGCGGCGGCATCCTCGGGCGCGAGGTGGACCGGGTGCATGCCGTGGATGGCGTGAGTCTTGAGCTTGCCGCTGGCGAGACGCTGGGCGTGGTCGGCGAGTCGGGTTGCGGCAAATCCACCACCGGGCGCTGCATCCTGCGGCTGATCGAGCCGACCGCCGGCGAGATCTGGTTCGAGGGCAAGGATGTCATGGCGATGGGCCGGGGCGAGCTGGCCGCGCTGCGCCGCGACATGCAGATCATTTTCCAGGACCCCTATGCCTCGCTGAACCCGCGCATGACGGTGGGGTCGATCATCGGCGAGGCGCTGCTGATTCACAATCTGACGAAGACCCGCCACGAGTTCGAGGATCGCATCGTCGAACTGCTGGAGACGGTGGGGCTCAATGCCGACCATATGCGGCGCTACCCGCACGAATTCTCTGGCGGGCAGCGCCAGCGCATCGGCATCGCCCGGGCGCTAGCCGTCAGCCCGAAGCTGGTGGTGTGCGACGAGCCGGTCTCGGCGCTGGACGTGTCGATCCAGGCACAGGTCATCAACCTGCTGGAAGACCTGCAGGAGAAGTTCAGCCTCACCTATATGTTCATCGCCCACGATCTGTCGGTGGTGGAGCATATCAGCACGCGGGTCGCCGTGATGTATCTCGGCCGCGTGGTGGAGATCGCGCCGGCGAACGAGCTTTATACCAACCCGCTGCACCCCTATACCGAGGCGCTGCTGTCGGCGGTGCCGATCCCCGACCCGACGGTGGCGCGCAAGCGCATCATGCTGCAGGGCGATGTGCCCAGCCCGATCAATCCGCCGCCGGGCTGCCACTTCCACACACGCTGCCCGATCAAGCAGATGCCGCTCTGCGGCACCGAACGTCCGGAGCTGAAGCAGACCAAAGACGGGCACTGGGTGTCCTGCCATCTGCGCGGCTGAAGTCAGCTTCTGGGGCGGGCTGTCAGCCACAGGACCGGCAGCAGTGCAATGCCGACTGCCGTGCCGATACCCGCCGCCCCGCTGATCAGCAGCACATAATCCGCCAGTACCGCGACATGGTGGAAGCCGGCATCGGTCCAGGCCGGCAGCAGCAGCGCCGTCAGGATGGCAGCAACGATCCCGGCCAGCAGCGCCAGGAAACGCGGGCGCGCGCGATCCGGCGGCGGTGCCGTGCGCAAGGCCAGGACCGCCAGCACGGCCCAGATCGCGGCCAGCGCCAGCAGCGCAAAGAACCAGAGCCCGAAGAACTCCAGGGCGGTGAAATAGATATTTCCCATCGACAGGCCGGACATGGCGTTCCCCCCTCAACCGAAGCCGCGCAGCATGGCCGCATAGACCGGGCGCAGCGCCTTTTCCTCGACCATCCAGGCCGCCCAGCTTTCCGCCAGCGGGTCGATCAGCGGCAGGGTCGGGATCAGCCGCCCCTCATAGTCGAACTCTATCAGCATGGCCTGACCGACCCTGGTGATCATCGGGCAGGAGGTATAGCCGTTATAGCGGGCGCTGGGCGGCTTGCCGGCCATGGTGTCGATCAGGTTCTGCACCGCCACGGGCGCCTGCCATTTCACGCTGGCCGCCGTCTTGCCGCGCGGCACGCCATTCACATCGCCGACGCCGAAGATATTGGGGTAGCGGCGGTGCTGCAGCGTGTCGCGGTCCACTTCCAGCCAGCCCTGGGCGGCGAACGGGCCTTCCTTCCAGCTCAGCGGCCCGTCGGCGACTGGCGGGGCGGCGCGCATCGGCGGCACCACATGCAGGAAGTCGTAGCGCATCTCCACGCTCTCCGCGCCGTGGCGGAAGCGGGCGATGCGCCGGCCGGGATCGACCGCTTCCAGCACATGGCTGTAGGCGACCGCGATGTCGCGGCCGGCGAACAGCTCCTTCACCTTCTCGTTCACCGGTTTCACGCTGAACAACGTGCCGTCATGCGCGGCGTAGGTGACCTGCGCGCGCGACCGCATGCCGGCCTCGCGCAGCCGGTCATCGGTCAGGAAGGTCATCTTCAGCGGCGCGCCGGCGCATTTCATGTCACCGGGCGGGCGGGTGAACACGGCATCGCCGCCCTGCTCGCGGAACTGCGCCATCGCCTGCCAGGTGTGGAGTGCGCCGTCCGGCCCGGCATAGACGCTGCCGATGCGATGCTCTGTACCGATCAGCCCTGGCTCCATGCCCTCGATCAGGTCGTAGCGCAGGTCCAGCCCGGTGGCGACGATCAGGAAATCGTACGGCACCGCCGTACCGTCCTCTGCCAGCACGCGATTGGTTTCCGGGTCGAAGGCGGCAACGCGCGCGCGCACCCAGCGCACGCGGGACGGCATGTAATCCGCATTCGCCCATTGCACCCGTTCCGGACCCCACAGCCCGGCGGCGACCAGCGTGAAGCCGGGCTGGTAGAGGTGGGTGACGCGGTCATCGATCAGGGTGATCTCCGCCCGGTTCAGCCGGCGGGAAAGCTGCGCCGCCACGGCCAGGCCAGCGGCCCCTGCGCCGGCAATGGCGATGCGCACAGCCTTGTCCTGTGCGATGGCCTGTGATGGCCTGCCCAGAGGCGCTGCCATAAGGGCACTACCCGCCGTGGCGGCCAGCGTGGCTTTCAGGAAGGCGCGGCGGTTCAGTCCGGGGTCGCTGAAATCAGGCATGGGCATGCTCCTCCATCCGCGGGCAGCAGCCAAAGGCAGCGCCCCACCGTTATCGGCTTATATTTGAAAATATAAAGATGAGAGGGCTGCCTGGCTTTGATCTGAATCAAGAGGCCAGGGGGAGAGGAGTATGCCGCGTAACAGACCGGGAAAAGCCCCGGGTCATCCCTCTGGTTCAGCCCTGTTCCGCCATCTCTTCCAGCGCGTCGAAATCGCGGATGTCGATGTGGCTGGAGGGCAGCAGGGCGATCACGCCGCTCTGCTTCATTTTGGTGAAGACGCGGCTGGTGGTCTCGATGGTGAGGCCGAGATAATCACCGATTTCCGACCGGTTCATCGCCAGCGGAATCGGGGTCGGCTTCTGGCCGCGCCGTTCCGCCCGCTTCGAGAGCATCAGCAGGAAGGAGGCCAGCTTCTCCTGCGCTGTCTTGCGGCCCAGCAGGACCATCTGGTCCTGCGCCGCCGCCAGCTCGTTGCTGGCCATGCCGAACAGCCGCTGCTCCATCGCTGGGAACTTCTGAAGTGCTTCCTGCAGGGCGGGGCGCTTGAACCGGCACAGTGTCGCCGGCGTCAGTGCCTCGGCGCTGTAGCGATAGATCTTGTCGCTGCCCAGCCCCAGGAAATCGCCAGGGAACAGGAAGCCGGTCACCTGCCGCCGCCCGTCGGCCAGCAGCCGATAGACCATCATGGTGCCGGCGGTGATGTTGAACAGATGGTCGGCGGGGTCGCCTTCGCTGAACAGCGTGTCGCCGGGCTCCAGCGACCGCTCGCTGACGATGCTGACCATATGCTGCAGATCGTCATGCGTCAGCGGCGCGCAGATGGTCAGGCCACGGACCTGGCAGGCATTGCAGGGCGAGCCGAGCGCACCTTCCTGCCAGTCGCAGTGGATTTTTCCCGTGTTCGCCATGCCGGTCATCAGAACCACCCTTTCGCCGAAAAGCCCGGATGCTCTTCGGGATCAGCAGGCCATTTTCGAGCGCCCGGTTCCAGTGCGTCTTCGGAACTGCAGCGTTGATGCAAATCAATGCCCCACTATCCGGACGATATCAGTATGGCCGCTACCGTACAACAGGAGGTGGCAGGCTTGCGCGCGTTCTCGATACGCCCGGTGACAGCGGATCTGGTCGGACAGGCCTTTCCTGTCGTGCAGGCGGCTGCCCCGGATGTCACGCTGGAACAGTGGCGCGCCTTTGCGACAAACCCGCCTGGCGAGAACGGCATGGGGCTGGTCGGCGTGTTCAACGAGCAGGACTATATCGTCGGCCTGTTTGCCTATCGGCGCGAACCGCATCTCCAGCATGGGCGCATCCTGCGCATCTGCCATCTGGCGGCGGTCGATCTCGTCGATTCGGAGCCTGTCCTGCAGGCCCTGCTCCAGGCGATCGAAGATCAGGCCAAGGCGCAGGACTGCTCGGCGATCCTGATGGCGACGCCCGCCAGCTACCTGAAGGTGGCGGCGCACTGGATGCATCCGCTGTTCGCGGCCCGCGGCTATCTGCTGGACAGCACGCAGATCCGCAAGATGCCGCCTTCCTAAATAGTCAGCACCATGCGGACCAGCGTGGGGTCTTCCTCCGACTCCATCGCGGTGAAGCCCAGATCGCGGCAGAGCTGCAGCATCGGCTGGTTCTCGCGCAGCACATCGCCGAACACTTCCCGCACGCCGCGCTGTTTTGCCTGCGCGATGATGAGTTTCATCAGCCCATAGCCGATGCCGCGCCCCTTCAGGTCGCTGCGCACCAGGATGGCGTATTCGGCGCGCTCATTGTCCGGGTCGCAGCTGATGCGCACCACGGCGGAGATTTCCTCTTCCTGTTCTGGGGGCTCCTTCGGGCTGGCGATCAGCGCCATCTCGCGATCATAGTCGATTTGCGTCAGCCGGGCGGCCAGCGCCAGTGGCAGCGACTTCAGCGGCTGGAAGAAGCGCATGCGGATATCCTCCGGCGCCAGCCGTGCGAACAGCGCCTGTAGCGCCGGACCATCTTCGGGCCGGATCGGCCGCACGGCATAGCGGCTGCCGTCGCGCACCACCATCTGCTGCTCCAGCTCCTGCGGATAGGGCCGGATCGCCAGCCGCGCGGTACCGCGCCGGGCCGGCTGCGCCACCCGGATGCGGGCATCCAGTGCGATCACGCCCTTCTCGTCGGCCAATAGCGGATTGATGTCCAGCTCGGCGACTTCGGCGAAGTCGCAGACAAGCTGCGATATCTTGATGAGGGTCAGCGCAATGGCGTCCAGATCGGCAGCGGGCCGGTCGCGATAGCCGCGCAGCAGCCGGATGATCCGGGTCTCCTCCATCGTCTCGCGGGCCAGCTTCATGTTCAGCGGCGGCAGGGCGAGCGCCTTGTCGTCCAGCAGCTCGACGGCTGTACCGCCCTGGCCGAACAGTAGCACCGGGCCGAACTGGCGGTCATCGACCATGCCGACGATCAGCTCATGCGCGTGCGCGCGGCGGATCATCGGCTGCACGGTGAAGCCCTCCAGCCGGGCCTCAGGCTGCCGGCGGCGGATGGTCGCCAGCATCGTTTCTGCGGCCTGCCGGGTTTCCTCCGGCGTTTCCAGATTCAGCACCACGCCGCCGGCATCGGATTTGTGGGTGATGTCGGGCGACAAGATCTTCAGCGCCACCGGCCCAGCCATCTCCTCCGCGTAGGTGGCGGCCTCGGCCGGGGTGCGGGCGATGCGGGTCGGCACCACAGGCACCTGATAGGCGGCGAGCACCTGCTTGGCTTCCGATTCCGACAGCCAGTCGCGGCCCTCAGCCAGCATGGCGCGCAGGATGGTGCCCGCGCGGTCCCGGTCCGGCGCGAAATTCTCCGGCAGCGAGGGCGGCGTCTCCATCAGCAGCGCCTGGTTGCGCCGGAAGCGCACCAGATCCATGAAGCCGCGTACCGCCTGTTCCGGCGTATGGTAGGTCGGGATGCGCTGTTCGGTGAACAGGTGGCGCGCGTCGGCCGCCGCCGGATCGCCCAGCCAGTTGGTCAGCAGGGTGCGCTTCGACTCCTTCGCGGTCTCGATGATGGCACGGGCGACCTCGGTGCTGTCGGCCACTGCCGTCGGGCAGTTCAGCACCAGCACGGCATCGTTGTTCGGGTCGGCCAGCAGCGCCTTCAGCGCTGCGGCATAGCGCGCCGGCGGGGCGTCGCCAATGATGTCCACCGGATTGCCGCGCGACCAGGTGGCTGGCAGCGCCGCGTCGAGTGCCGCCATGGTCGTGGGCGCGAGGTCGGCCAGCGTGCCCTCGAAATCGATCAGCGCATCGGTGGCTAGCACGCCAGGCCCGCCGCCATTGGTCAGGATCGCCAGCCGCTCGCCCTGCGGCGGCCGCGCCGTCGCCAGCGTCTCCACCGCGTCGAACAGCTCGCGCATCTCATAGACGCGCAGCGCGCCGGCACGCCGGAAGGCGGCGTCATACACCGCATCGGCCCCGGCCAGGGCGCCGGTGTGCGAGGCGGCGGCCCGGGCGCCTTCGGCATGGCGGCCGGCCTTGATGATGATGACCGGCTTCAGGCGGGCGCAGGCGCGGGCCGCCGACATGAACTTCCGTGCATCGGTGACCGCCTCGATATAAAGCAGCACCGCCTTGGTGACGGGATCGGCGGCGAGGTAATCCAGCATGTCGCCGAAATCCACATCCGCCATGTCGCCCAGCGAGACGAACTGCGAGAAGCCGATGCCGCGCGAGGCCGCCCAGTCCAGCACGGCGGTCACCATCGCGCCCGACTGGGTGACGAAGGCGATGTCGCCGGCACGCGGTGCGATATGCGCGAAGCTGGCGTTCAGCCCGGCCCCCGGCGCCATGATGCCCAGGCAGTTCGGCCCGACGATGCGCAGCAGGTGCGGTTTAGCCGCGTCCAGTGCCGCCTGGCGCAGCGTGCCGCCGTTCCCGTCGTCGGTGCCAAGCCCGGCAGAGATGACGATGGCGGCTTTCGTCCCGCGCGCGCCAAGTTCAGCAATCAACCCCGGTACGCTGTCGGGCGGCGTACAGATCACCGCGAGGTCCGGCGTCACCGGCAGGCCGGCAACATCCGGATAGGCCAGCACCCCCTCCACCGCCCGGTGGTGCGGGTTCACCGGCATCACCGGTCCCCTGAACCCGGCGTTGAAAAGGTTGCGGGCAACCACCGCGCCCACCGATCCGGCGCGTGTGCTGGCGCCGATCAGCGCCACCGAGGCGGGCTTGAAGAGATAATCGAGATTGCGGACGCTCATGGCTGTCTCCTGCGGGGTCGATCAGCGTTTGTTGAGGCCGCGCGCCTCATAGTCGCGCAGTGCCGCCCGGATCACCGGGGCCAGAATGTACAGCCCGGCCAGATTGGCGAGCGACATGGCGAAGATCATCGAATCGGAGAATTCCAGCACCGATTCCAGGTTCATCGTCGCGCCGATCACCACGAAACCGCAGAAGATCAGCTTGAACAGGATATCCAGGCTGCGGCTTTCGCCCAGCAGATAGCTCCAGCATTTCACGCCATAATAGGACCAGGCGATCAGGGTGGAGAAGGCGAACAGGTTGACCGCCAGCGCCAGCACGACCGGAAACCAGGAAAAGGCGCTGGCGAAGGCGCTGGAGGTTAGCGCCACGCCGTTCACCGCGCCGGGGGGCGGGACGACGCCGGTGACAATGATGACCAGCGCCGTCAGGGTGCAGATCAGCACCGTGTCGATGAAGGGCTCCAGCAGCGCGACATAGCCTTCGGTTACCGGCTCCTTCGTCTTCACCGCCGAATGGGCGATGGCGGCGGACCCGATGCCGGCCTCGTTGGAGAAGGCAGCCCGTCGGAAGCCCTGGATCAGCGTGCCGAGAAAGCCGCCCGCGACCCCTTCCGGCGAGAAGGCGCCGCTGACGATCATGCCGAAGGCCCAGGGTATCCGGTCGTAATTCAGGATCAGGATGAGCAGGGCGGCGGTGCAGTAAACCGCGGCCATCAGCGGCACCAGCTTGGAGGTGACCCGCGCGATGGAGCGGATGCCGCCGATGATGACGAGGCCGACCAGCACCGCCGCGATCAGCCCGTAGAGCCAGGCCTTATCGGCGAAGAAGCTGCCATCGCCGCCGGTCGCCGCGACGAACTGGCTGTAGGCCTGGTTCACCTGGAACATGTTACCGCCGCCCAGCGCCCCGCCAACGCAGCACACCGCGAAGAAGGCCGCCAGCATCCGGCCCAGCCGGGGCAGGCCGCGATCCGCCAGCCCGTGGCTGAGATAGTGCATCGGGCCGCCGGAAACCGACCCGTCGGGATGCACATGCCGGTACATCACGCCCAGCGTGCATTCGGCGAATTTCGAGGACATGCCGAGCAGGCCGGCGAGGATCATCCAGAAGGTTGCCCCCGGCCCGCCGACCGAGACGGCAACCGCGACGCCGGCAATATTGCCGAGGCCGACCGTGGCGGCCAGCGCGGTTGAGAGCGCCTGGAAATGCGAGACTTCGCCCGGTGCGCGGCTGGGCTCGTGCACCTTGCCGGTGACCAGCCGGACGGCATGGCGGAAGCCGCGCAGATTGACGAAGCCGAGATAGGCGGTGAAGAAGCAGGCGCCGAAGATCAGCCAGACCACGATCAGGCTGACATCGGCCCCGGCGATGCGCACCGAATAGAACACCAGGCCGGCCACCGCATCGGCATAGGGCGACAGCCCCCCGTCGATCCAGCTGTCCAGCGAGGCAAGGTTCATTGCGGGGCCGCTTCGATCATGCGCTGCAGCTTGCGCATCAGGCGGCGGCGCGCGGTATCGTCCTCCATGCCGCGCAGCCGGCGCTGCACATCCAGCATCAGGCGGGCATAGTCATTGTGCCAGTCATGCCCGGCCAGTGCCTCCGCCTCGGCATAGCGGTCAAGGCGGCGGGGTGCGCCATCCTGCGGGATGCGCGCGGGGCGCTTGCCATCCAGCCGGTAGGCCTCGTCGATATGCGGCACGGTGACCGGCGGCAGTTCCTCCTTCCAGCCGGCGATGGCGGCGCGCAGGCTGGCTGCGGCATCCAGCTCGCCATGGGTAAGGAACAGGCCGCGCCGGACCGGCAGCCGGGCGCGCAGCCAGTCCAGCAGCTCGTCATGGTCGGCATGGCCGGAATAGATCTCCAGCTTGCGGATACGCGCCTTCACGGCGATCTCGTCGCCCTGGATGCGCACCCTGCGCTCGCCGGCTTCCAGCAGCGCGCCCAGCGTGCCCGGCGCCATGTAGCCGATCAGCAGCACGGTGGCGTTGGCGCGCCACAGATTGTTCTTCAGGTGATGGCGGATGCGCCCGGCATCGCACATGCCGCTGGCGGAGATGATGATGGCGCCGCCCTTCACCTTCTCGATCCGCATGCTTTCCTGGACCGTGCGGGTGAAGCGCACATTGCCGGCGGCGAAGGGCTGCTTCGTCGTCGCCTCGATGCCGTTGCCGGCCTGCAGGAAACGGTCGAAGACATGGGTGATCTGGGTGGCAAGCGGCGAATCCACGAAGATCGGCACGCTGGGCACGGTGCCGTCGGCAATCAGCCTGTTCAGGTCGGCCAGCAGTTCCTGCGTGCGCTCCACCGCGAAGGCGGGGATCACGAGGTTGCCGCCGGCGGCCAGCGCGGCATTCACCTCGCCGGCCAGCACGGCGCGGCGCTGCAGCGGGTCCAGTTTCGGCCGGGTGCGGCCGCCATAGGTCGATTCCATGACCAGGATGTCGATGTCGCGCGGCGCCTCCGGGCTTTTCACCAGCGCCTTGTGCTCCGGCCCGATATCGCCGGAGAACAGCAGCTTCAGCGGTTTGCCGTCGTTTTGCGCCACTGCCAGCTCGATGGAGGCCGCGCCCAGTATGTGGCCGGCGTTCCAGAACCGCGCGCGCACGCCGGGCACGGCCTCGAACCAGTTCTCGTAAGGCTGCGTCTCAAGCTGTTCCAGCGCGTCCTGCGCATCCTGCTGGGTATAGATCGGCCGCAGCGACGGCAGGCCCCGACGCTGGTTGCGGCGGTTCAGCCGCTCCACCTCCATCTCCTGGATGGAGCCGGAATCCGGCAGCATGAAGCGCAACAACTCCGCCGTGCCCTCGGTGGCAATGACCGGGCCCTTGTAGCCGGCCTTGGTCAGACGGGGGATCAGCCCGCTATGGTCGATATGGGCATGGGTCATCACCACCGCATCGACGCCACGCGGGTCGAACGGCCAGGGCTCGTAGTTCAGCTGCTTCAGCGTCTTGTCGCCCTGGAACATGCCGCAATCGATCAGCAGCGTCTTGCCGTCGGCCTCCAGCCGGTAGCAGGAGCCGGTGACGGTGCCGGCGGCGCCGTGAAAGGTGAGGGTGATGCTCATGCCGTCTCCACCATGCCATCGACGAGATAGCCGCTATCCTGTCCCGCCAGTTCGGCGGCGAAATCCAGATCCGCCTTCAGTCCGGCATGGATGCGGTAGAGCGGTTCGCCCTTGCGCACCGCGTCGCCGGCCTTCTTCAGCAGATCGACGCCGGCCGCCTTGAAGGAGGGCGCGCCGGCCATGCGCGCGACGCGGGCGATGCGCAGGCAGTCGATGGCCTCCACCATGCCGGCGCGCGGGGCCAGCACCTCGCTCGACAGGCTGCTGGCAGCAAGGCCATTGCCGCTTGGTCCCTGCGCTTCGATGATGCGCTCCATTGCGCGCAGCGCCGCGCCGCTTTCCAGCAATTCGCGGGCGCGGCGGATGCCCTGGCCGCCCTTCACATTGCGGTCGCTCTCGATCAGTGCGCCGGCCAGCAGCAGGCTGCGTTCGCGCAAATCCGAAGGGGCGTCAGGCGCGTTGCGCAGCACCGCCATGACGTCGCGCGCCTCCAGCACCGGGCCGACGCCGCGCCCGATGGGCTGGCTGCCATCGGTGATGATGGTCTCGAGCATCAGGCCCAGCGCGCCGGCGATATGCTCGAACAGCTTGCGCAGCCGGATCGCCTCGGCCTGCGAGCGCACCTTGGCGGTGGGGCCGACCGGGATGTCGAGCACGAGGTAGCGCGAGCCGGCGGTCAGTTTCTTCGACAAAATGGACGCCACCATCTGCTCGCGTGTGTCGATGCCGAGCGGGCGTTCGACGGTGATCATCACATCGTCGGCGGGCGACAGATTCACCCGGCCGCCCCAGACCAGGCAGCCGCCGATGCGCTCCACGATGGCGCGCATCTCGTCGGTCTCGATATCGACGCGGGCCAGCACTTCCATCGTGTCGGCGGTGCCGGCGGGCGAGGTGATGGCGCGCGAGGAGGTCTTGGGGATGACCAGGCCATGCGCCATCACCAGCGGCACCAGGATCATCGAGGTGCGGTTGCCGGGAATGCCACCGATGCAGTGCTTGTCCACCACCCATTTGTCGCCCCAGTCCAGCCGGTGGCCGACGGCGGCCATGGCGCGCGTCAGGTTCAGCACCTCCTCCGTGGTCATGAAGCTGGCGCAGGCCACCAGGAAGGCGGCGATCTCCATCTTGGAATAGCGCAGCGCGGCGATGTCGCGGATCACGGCGGTATAGTCACCGGCCGACAGGATATGGCCCTGCGCCTTGGCGCGCACGGCTTCCAGGCTTTCCAGCGGCCTGGGGTGTTCGATGCAGACCGGCGTGCCTTCCGGCAGGCGGAACAGGCGGAAGGCCTCCTCCGACAGGCCCAGCTCGCCCGGCGTCAGCAATTCGGGGTCATCGACGATGTTCAGCGTCGCCGGCATCTGCCGGTCCGGGCCGACCACCTCGATCTTGGCCAGCGCCTGGAATTCCTCCGGCTGATAGACGGTACAGCCGCGATTGAGATAGGCGATGCTCTCGCGGTGGGTGTCGATGCCGATGCGCTTCAGTTTCAACATGGCTTTCCCATAGCGGGGAAAGGCAGCCCATGCCCTTGATCCACATCAAGGACCGCGCATCTTGCCCGCACGGAAAGACTTCCATATATACGAAGAAATGGAAATGACGCGACTATCGGCGGCGGCGGAACAGGCGAGCGAGCTGCTCAAGGCCCTGTCCAACCCGACGCGCCTGAAAATTCTCTGCACGCTGGTCGAATCGGAGAAGTCGGTCGGCCAGATCGCCGAGGCGCTGGATGTGCGGGAGAATAATGTCTCCCAGCACCTGGCGCTGCTGCGCAAGGACAGGATGGTGCGCACCCGGCGCGACGGCCAGACGATCTATTACAGCATCGACGATCCGGCGGCGCAGCAGGTCATCGCCCTGCTGCACGATCTGTTCTGCGGGCCGGAGGAGCTTTCCCGGCAGCGATAAGGGCGGGCCGTCAGCCGCCGCTCACATAGGCCGCCATCTGGCGCACTTCCTCCTGCGCTTCCTCCAGCCGCCATTTCACCACATCGCCGATCGAGATCATGCCGGCGAGGCGGCCATCCGCGACCACCGGCACATGGCGGAAGCGGCCGCTGGTCATCAGCTCCATCACATCGCTGATCGACTGGTCGGGCCGGCAGGTCACCACCTTTGCAGTCATCAGCCGGGAGACCGGGCCGTCCAGACAGGCAGCCCCTTCGGCTGCCAGCGTGCGCACGATGTCACGCTCGGACAGGATGCCGGCGATTTTCTCCCTGTCCATCACCAGCACGGAGCCGATGCGCTTTTCCGCCAGCAGCTTTGCCGCGTCGGATACCGGCAGCGAGGGCGGCACGGCAACGACGTCGGCCCCTTTCGTCTTCAGAATGTCGGAAACCAGCATGGCCTTCTCCTCCCGTCCGTTTCAGGCGGGTACCCGGAAGCCACGCGGAAGAGACAGCGCCGGAGCCGGGCGACCCGATTCCTCATAGACGTATCCTTGTTGTCTAATATTCCGATGATGGCGCGGAAAGGCGGGCTTGGCAATCGCGGGAGGCCGAGGGGCGGGGCAGGTCAGCCCTGCAGGCGCCGCAGGATCAGATGGTCCAGCGAGAAGCGGCCCGGGCCCAGCGCCAGCACGGCGAACAGGATCGTCGCCCAGAACATGTGGTGCGACACCCAGGCGTCGGGATAGACGAAGAGCTGGATCACCATGGTCATGGTCAGCAGCCCCAGCGCGCCCAGCCTTGTCGCCAGCCCCAGCACCAGCAGCACCGGCAGGATATGTTCGGCCAGCGTGGCGAGATGGGCGGACAGCACCGGGAAGGGCAGGCCGTATTCATGCTCGAACAGGAAAAAGGCGCTGGGGCTGGGAGCGAAGATGTTCCAGCCCTCCACCTTGGTGCGCGCCGAGGCCCAGAACACCCAGGCGACCGGCAGGCGCAGCGCGAGCAGGGCGAAAGGCTGCAGCACGGCCTGCAGCCGGTCCGTCGCGGCCTGGCCGGTGGCGAGAAGCTGGTGTGGCGTCATGATCTGTATTCCTCCGGCAGGGCAAGGATCGGCAGGGCGGCAAGGCGCTGGAAGCGGGCGACCAGCCCTTCGCCCGCGTGCTGTGGCGGGCAGGACATGGCGATGCGGGCAAGCGGCCAGCCGGCCTTCAGCCGGCGCAACAGCTGCAGCTCGGTGGGGTCGATCCCGGTCAGCCGGACGGCAGGCCCGACGCGATAGATCAGCACGGATTGCGGCCGATCCTCGATTTCCCCGCCGCCATTGCTATCGCCGCTGTTGGCAGCATGGATATCCAGGGCGGGATAGCGCGAGGCGACCAGCCGCACGGCGGGATGCAGGGGTAGCGGCGTTTCCGCCAGCGCCTCGCCCAGCGCCAGCAGCTGTTCCGGCGTGGCGACAGGGGCATCGGCAGCATGCAGTACTTCCAGCGCTGCGCGTTCCAACCGTGCCACATCGGCGAGATAGGGCAGGGACCGGGCTGGCGGAAACCGGTACAGGAAAGCCGGGAAACGGTCGCCATAGTGGGTCAGGCTGCGTGCGCGCGGCAGGTTCTCCGCCACATAAAGCCGCGCCATGGCGAAGAAGAACTCCTCCCCGACCAGCCGCTGGACCACCGGATAGGCATCGGCCAGCGCCTGCACCAGCCCGTGATGCACATTGTTCAGATAGACCGCGAAGCGCCGTGCCAGCGGATGGGTGCCTTGCGGATCGCCGGTGAGGCCGGCGGGCGGCGCATCCTGAAGGCGCAATGCTGTTGCGAAGGAAGTCTGCTGCACTTCAAGCAAGGGCCGGCTCCCGCGCCAGCGCGGCAAGGACAGCATCGGCCTTCTGCACCTCGGCGGCCAGTACCGGCCAGGCGGGCACATCATTGTCCCATTCGATCAGCGTCGGGCGCGGACCGATGCGGGCGACCAGCGCCTCATACAGAAGCCAGACCGGGTCCGGCACGGCGGTGGAATGGGTGTCGATCAGCAGCTCGCCTTCCGGGTGGCGCTCGACCGTGTGGCCGGCCAGATGGATCTCGCCGATCAGATCGCCCGGAAAAGCATCGAGATAGGCGGCGGGGTCAAAGCCCATATTGCACCCGCTGACATAGGCGTTGTTCACGTCCAGCAGCAGGCCGCAGCCGGTGCGCCGGGCGAGCGCGATGAGGAAATCGGCCTCTTCCAGCTCCGCACCCTCGAAGCCGGCATAGACCGACGGGTTCTCGATCAGCAGCGGGCGGCGCAGCACATCCTGCGCGATGGCGACGTTGCGGCAGACGATCTCCAGCGCCTCCCCGGTCATCGGCAGCGGCAGCAGATCGGCGAAATAGGTGCTGCCCTCGGCTGACCAGGACAGGTGATCGGAGACGAGGCCAGGCTCGAACCGGTCAATCAGCCGGCGAAAATTCTTCAGATGCGCCAGGTCAGGCGGTGTCACGCTGCCGAGCGACAACCCCACGCCATGCAGCGACAGCGGATAATCGGCGCGCAGCCGGTCGAGCGCCGCCAGGCGCGGCCCACCTTCGACCATGTAATTCTCAGGATGGACCTCGAACCAGCCGATATCGGGACGGGTGCTGGCGATCTCGCCGGCATGTTCCAGCTTGAAGCCGGCGCCGGCGCGGCAGGGAATGTCAGGAGGGCCATAGCTCATGGCGTGTCTCGCGGAAAGCGAAAGGGCGGCACCGCTGGCACCGCCCTTTGCGGGGTTCCGGGTCAGCTCGGCAGGTTGCGGTTCAGCGCGCTCAGGCTGCCCTTCAGCTCCTTACCGTCCGAGGTCTTGATGACCATGGATTCGCAGGTGCCCTTCGGGACCAGCTTCCAGGCATTGCCCTGATAATCAACCTTCGAGGTGCCGGCGCATGTGGTGCCGGGGCCGGCAGCGCAGTCATTCTTGCCGGCCATCGCCACGCCGAAGCACTTCTCCATATTGGCGGACTGGGCCTGCACGCCGTTGGCGGCGGTCAGGGTCAGGGCGGAAACCAGGGCAGCGCCCAGGGCCATGCTGTTGAACTTCATCATCATCCTCCATTGTCGCGGCGAGCGGCGGTCGCCGCGTTTTCCGCAAAGTCGCTCTGTTCGGCAATAAATACTGGGCGCAGTTTTATTTAACCTTCGCCCGTTTATTGCCGGATCAGAATGGCGAATTACTGTGGAGATGGAAAATCAACAGCCATCACGCTGATGTGAGGCGTGTGTGATCTCTTGAGAAGCCCGGAAAATCTCTGAAAAAGGGCAATGGCCGCTTTGAATTCTAGAACAGCCCGCGCAGTTTCGTGACCGCGCTGTCCGGCGTCGTGAACACCGGCAGGCCGGTGGCCTCGGCAATCGGCTTCGCCATATGCGCCAGAGAAAACTGCCCCAGCACCAGCGCATCCAGCGCCGGCAGTTTCTTCGCCGCCTCCAGCGCCAGCCGGTCATGCTCGGCCGTGTCGCCGGATTGCAGCGCGGCGATGGCGCCCTCGACCAGGATGCCGTGGATATCGAGTGGCTTGCCCTTTTTCGCGGCGATGGCGGTCATCTCGTCGCCCAAAAGTTTCAGCGAGACTGGGAAGGTGACCATCAGGCCGATGCGGCTGCCCTTTTCCAGCGCTGCCTCGAAGGCCGCCTCGCTGGGGCTGAATACCGGAATGGAAAGGTCCCGCTTCACCGCCTCAATGGCCGGGCCGAAGGCGGAGCAGGTGAACTGGATGGCATCCGCCCCGGTGCCGGCGGCATAGCGCCCCAGCGTCAGGAAACGCTCGACCATCTCGTCAGTCAGCCTGCCGGCGGCGGCCACATCGGCCGACAGCGAATCATCCAGCAGGTTGAAGATGCGGGCCTGTGGCCAGCCGGCCTCGAAGGCGCGCCAGGCCGGCACCTGCGATTCGCGCAGCGCATGGATCAGCATGATGCGGGGCGTGGGTTCGGTCATGACATACCTGTCTGCTTGTTTGTTCGGTAAAGACTATTGCGGTTCACTCTACCCGTCATTCCCGCACTTGTTGCGGGAATCCAGACCTCCGCTCGCTCAGGCGTCACCGGTGCAAGCTGGACCCTGGACCCCCGGGACAAGCCCGGGGGTGACGGCCGGAGGGTTTTTCGACTGGCGCCGCGACATCAGCCTCGTCGGGAAAAGCCAGGCTCAGGGGGTCGTGGCGGTGATGCCGCCATCGACGACGATCTCGGTCGCGGTGACGTATTTCGCCTCGTCGGAGGCGAGGAACAGCACGGCGTTGGCGATGTCCCAGGCCTCGCCCATATGGCCCATCGGCACCTGCGCGTTGCGCTTGGCGACGAAACCGTCGAAATCGCCGCCGGCATATTTGTCGGCCAGCCTTGTCACCAGCGGGGTGAAGATCAGGCCCGGCACCACGCAGTTCAGGCGCACCTTCTTCGCCGCATGGATGACGGCGGTGGTCCTGGTGAACTGGATCAGCGCCGCCTTCGCCGCCGCATAGGCGACCTGCGGCTTGCCGATATAGCGCAGCCCGGCGACCGAGGAGATGTTCACGATGGACCCGCCGCCCTGGCGCTCCATGACGGGGATCGCCGCCTTGCTGCCATTATAGGCGGTGGTGAGGTTCAGCTGCAGCTGCCGGTCCCACACCTCCGGCGCCATCTCGACCGGGCCGCCCGGCTCCGACTGGCCGACATTGTTCACCAGAATGTCGAGTCGCCCATGGCGCGCGACGATGCCGTCCACCAGCGCCTGCACCTTGGAAAGGTCGGTAACGTCGCAGCTGGCAACCTCGCAGGTTCCGCCCTCGCCCTCGATGATCTTCTTCGTCTCCTCGGCGGCGGCGAGGTTGATATCGACGCCGATGACAATCGCGCCCTGGCGCGCGAACAGCGTGGCGATGGCCTTGCCATTGCCCCAGCCGGGACCGCTGGAACCGCAGCCGGTGACCAGCGCCACCTTGCCTTTCAAACTGAGCATTCTTCTTCTTTCCTTCGTTTCCGGATCACGCTGTGCCGCGCCGCTTCAGCAGCCGCAGCGGCGTATAGACCAGCACCTCGCGCCCGTCCTGGTCGCGCACGCTGTTGCGGGTGCGCACGAGGCCACGGTCGCCGCGCGAGGTCAGTCTATGCTCGATCACCTCGCAGAACACGGTGATGGTATCGCCCACGCGGGTCGGCGCCTTCACGTCCAGCTCCATATGCAGGAAGGCAAGGCCGGTATCCTGCATCATCGGCAGCATCAGCCCTTCGCAGAAGGAATAGACCAGCGCCGCCGGCACCACGCGCTCGGTCAGCGCCATTTCGCTGCGATGGGCGGTGTTGGTGAACAGTTCCTCGGTCAGCCACGTCATGTTGCAGAAATTGACCAGATCGGCCTCGGTCAGCGTGCGGCTGGCGGTGCGGAACCGCATGCCCTGATGCAGTTCCTCGAAATGAAAGCCGACCCCGATTTTCGGGATGTCGTTGCCGTCGCTCATGGGTGTTCCTCAGTGCTTTTTCGTTGCGCGGAACGGTAAGGGCAGAAGCCGCAGATCGCCAGTGTCTTCGTGGCATGGCTTGGTCTCTCTCGACATTGGGCGGCGCGGGTCCAGTATAAGAGGAATTGTTGCGAACAATGCTGAGGTTGCCCCGTGGCCAGGACCCTGCCCTATACCGCCCGCACGCAAAGTGGCGAGACGCTCGATTTCTCCTTTCCGCTGCACAAGGACACAGCCTCGCCGATGCGGGTGTCGCAGCTGGTGACGACGATCCTGGGCGCGCTCGATCAGGATGTGCGCACGCTGGGCGAGACGGCGAATGGCGATGTGCTGCAGGCGCTGGCGATGGCGCTGGCGGTGCGCACGGCGATGATCCCGGCCCCGGCGCTGACCACCACCGCGATGGCGCATCAGCTGGTTGACGAGGCGCTGGGCGCGGTGGAAACCGCCACTCACTCCGGCCCCGACGCCAGCCCCGATAGCGGAACCGCCTGATCCTCATTAGGATGGCGGCAACCGACAGACGGGGGAGGAGATAATGGCCGAACGGGACAAGCCGGCAAAACGCCCGGCCGATGATTTCGTGGTGACGCATGCCGATGAGGCCGGCTTCGATGGCGGGTTGCGCGAATTCTTCGATTATCGCGATCTCGGCATGGCTGGGGTCAGCGGCGGCAAGGTGCAGGCGCATGTGATCCGTGCCAAGGACGGCCACAAGGCGACCGGCGGCTGGCACTACCACATCCTCGATTTCCAGATGGTCTATGTGCTGAAGGGCTGGGTGCGCTTCGAGTATGACGGCGTCGGCGAGGTGGTGCTGAAGCCCGGCTCCTGCGTCTATCAGCCCCCCGGCATCAGGCACCGCGAGATCGAGCACTCGGCGGACCTGGAGCTGATCGAGATCGTCAGCCCGGCCGAGTTCGAGACCGTGGCAATCGAGGCACCGTGAGCCCTGAACAATTGCAGGCCCGCGTGCTGCATCGCGACGGGCTGATGCTCATCATCGACAAGCCGGCTGGCCTGCCGTGTCATGCCGGGCCAAAGGGCGGCCCCAATCTGGAGGCGCAGTTCGACGCGCTGCGCTTCGGCCTGCCGAAGCCGCCATCCCTGGCGCACCGGCTCGACCGCGATACCAGCGGCTGCCTGGTGCTGGGCCGGCACCGCAAGGCGCTGGCGAAGCTGGGACGGCTGTTCTCGTCGGGCGGCATCGACAAGACCTACTGGGCGGTGGTCGCGGGCGGCCCTCAGGAGGAGGCCGGCCATATCGACAGGCCGCTGTCGAAACTGAACAAGAAGAGCGGCTGGAAGATGGTGGTCGATCCGCAAGGCCAGCCCTCGCAGACCGATTTCCGCGTGCTGGGCCGTTCGGAAGGCATATGTTGGCTGGAGCTGAAGCCACTGACTGGCCGCACCCATCAGCTGCGCATCCATTGTTCCTCGATGGGCTGGCCGATCCTCGGCGACCCGGTCTATGGTCCGGTTGCGGGCGAAACCGGCGGCGTGCCGCTGCATCTGCATGCCCGCGCGGTCAGCGTGCCGCTCTATCCGAAGCGCGATCCGATCTCCGTCACCGCCGAACCACCCGCGCACATGCTGGAGGCGCTACAGGCGTGCGGGTATGGCGGCTGATATGCACCGCCCGCGCTTGGCAGTGCGGCGGGCTTCGTGCTTTGCTGGCGGCAAGGAAGATCAATTAAATCCAAAAAGGCAGGCCGATGAGCATTCTTGAGAAGATTTCCGCCTATCACGACGAGCTGACCGCGATCCGCCGCGACATCCACATGCATCCCGAGCTGGGTTTCGAGGAGGAACGCACCAGTGACATCGTCGCCGAGAAGCTGAAGGGCTGGGGCTGCGAGGTGGCACGCGGCATCGGCAAGACCGGCGTGGTCGGCACGCTGCGCGTCGGCAATGCGCACAAATCCATCGGCCTGCGCGCCGATATGGACTGCCTGCCTATGCAGGAGATGAACGGCCTGCCGCATGCCTCCAAGTTCGATGGCAAGATGCATGGCTGCGGCCATGACGGCCACACCACCATGCTGCTGGGGGCGGCGCGCTATCTGGCCTCGACGAAGAATTTCGACGGCACGGTGCATTTCATCTTCCAGCCGGCCGAGGAAGGGCTCGGCGGCGCCGACGCCATGCTGGCCGACGGGCTGTTCAGCAAGTTCCCCTGCGACGCCATCTTCGGCATGCACAATCGGCCGAGCCTGGAGCCGGGCAAGTTCGCCATCCGCACCGGCCCGATGATGGCCGGCGGGTCGTCCTGGGACATCCATATCAAGGGCAAGGGCGCGCATGGTGCGCGGCCCGAATCCGGCATCGATCCGGTGGTCGTCGCCTCCTACATCGCCACCGCGCTGCAGACCATCGTGTCGCGCAATGTCCGTCCGCAGGACACGGCGGTGCTGTCGATCACCCAGATTCATGCCGGTGATGCCTACAATGTCATCCCGGAGACGGCGGTGATGCGCGGCACGGCGCGCTGCTTCACCAAGGAGAATATGAAGCTGATCGAGGATAATATGCGCCGCATCGCGGAATCGGTTGCTGCCGGTTTCGGGGCGACGGCGACGCTGGATTTCCGCGGCAAGTTCCCTCCGCTGGTGAACCATCCGGAGGAAACCGACCTCTATGCCGATTGTGCGGCGATGCTGGTCGGCGAGGAGAATGTCGAGCGCAACGGCAATATGGTCATGGGGTCGGAGGATTTTGCCTCCATGCTGCTGGAGCGGCCGGGTGCCTACATGCTGATCGGCGGCGGCAATAACGGCGTCGGCGAGACCTCCTGCGAGGTCCACAATCCAGGCTACGACTTCAATGACAAGATCCTGCCGCTGGGGGCCGCGCTCTACGCCCAGACGGTGGAGCGCTTCCTGCGGAAGGAAGGCGTGTAAGCCACGGCTAGCTGTCGCGCGACATAAGGCGCTGCCGCGTGTTTCTGTTTTCTTCGGGAAATACTCCGCCCGTCACCCCCGCACTTGTTGCGGGGGTCCAGGCCTCCGCCTGCTGGATATCTGTCGAGTGGACTGAACCCTGGATTCCCGGGACAAGCCCGGGAATGACGCATTGAGGGATCAAATATAACTGTCGCTGCATGGAGCTGCCGCGCCACCTTTAGCCGCCGCGGTGGCAAGCGATCAGCAGGAAGGGCGGGCGGTCGCGTTCGGCCGCCCAGTCCGGCCGTTCCGCGATCTGCGCCGCGTCCGGCCCCCACTCGTCGATCCAGCCAAGCGTGAAGCCGGCCTGCGTGAGCAGCGACAGATAGGTCGCCACGGTGCGGTGCTGCTTCACCACGCCGGGCGCCAGCCAGTCGGTCACGCGCGGGCCCTCGTAGAGATAACCATCCAGCGGCCAGGTCCGCTTGCCGTCCTTGTCCGCTACCCAGCCGGGGCGGGAGGGGGCGGTGAACAGCGGATGTTCGACCGAGAAGACGAAGCGCCCGCCCGGCGCCAGCCCGGCATGGAGGCGGGCGAACAGCCCGGCCAGATCGCGGATGTAATGGAAGGCGAGCGAGCTGTAGGCGAGGTCGATGGAGCCCGGCGCGATGGTGAAGCTTTCCAGATCGGCGCGCTCATAAGTGACGGCAGGATCGGCGGTTTCCGCGCGGGCGCGTTCCAGCATGCGCTCCGACACATCGACGCCATGGACGCTGGCCGCCCCCTGTTCCCGCGCCCAGCGGCAGAACCAGCCGAAGCCGCAGCCGAGGTCGAGCACGCGCAGCCCCTTCAGCTCGGGCAACTGCGCGCGCAACGATGGCCATTCCGGCGCCGCCGCCAGCCCGTGCACGGAGCGCGGGAGCTGGCTGTAGCCCTCGAAGAAGCCGGAATCGTCGTAGATATTCTGGGTCATGAGCTCGCCTTTACGGCCGCGTCGCGAAGGCGAGGTAGTTCACGCCGAGATCGCGGCCCAGCGAGAAACGGTCGGCGAGCGGGCTGTATTCGATGCCGGTCAGGTCGGCGAGATCCAACCCCTGTCGGCGCAGTGCGGCGGCCAGCTCCGACGGGCGGATGAATTTCTTCCAGTTGTGCGTGCCGCGCGGCAGCCAGCGCAGCACATATTCCGCGCCGACAATGGCGGTCAGGTAGGATTTCGGCGTGCGGTTCAGCGTGGACAGCGCCAGCGCCCCGCCGGGCCGGGTCAGGTCGCGGCAGGCGGCCAGGAAGGCATCGACATCGGCGACATGCTCCAGCACCTCCATCGAGATGACGGCGTCGAAGGACTCGCCCGCCGCGACCAGCGATTCGGCAGTGGCGGCGCGGTAATCGATTTTCAGCCCGACAGAGGCGGCATGCGCTTTGGCGGCGGCGATGCCTTCTTCGGCGGCGTCGATGCCGGTCACGGTCGCGCCCATCCGGGTCATCGGCTCCCACAGCAGCCCGCCGCCGCAGCCGACATCGACGAGGCGCAGGCCGTTGAGCGGCTTCGGCGCTTCCGGGTCGCGGCCGAAATGGGCGCACAGCCTGTCGCGGATATAGCGCAGCCGTACCGGGTTCAGCCGGTGCAGCGGACGGAACGCGCCTTCCTCGTCCCACCAGGCATCCGCGATGGCGGCGAACTGCGCGATTTCCCTGGCATCGACCGTGCTGCCCATGGCGGTTGCCTTTCATTGAAAAAGGTAAGCCTGACTGTCCCGGCAGCCTTGCTCCGGCACAACCCACAGAGTATGTATTGGCCCGGCTTGCGCCCGGCAACCGCTTTCGGGGGTTGCATCGGCGCGGGGACTTGGCCGAAGGGGCTGTTATGGCGCGTATCGTGATGAAATTCGGCGGCACGTCCGTCGCCGACATGACCCGCATCAAGGCGGTGGCGGAGCGCGTGAAGCGCGAGGTCGATGCCGGCAACGAGGTGGCGGTGGTGGTTTCCGCCATGTCGGGCGAGACCAACAAGCTGGTGGCCTATGCCCGTGAGGCGGCGCCGATGCATGACGCGCGCGAATATGACGCTGTCGTCGCCTCGGGCGAGCAGGTGACCGCGGGCCTTACCGCGCTGGCGCTGCAGGCGATCGGCGTGAATGCGCGCTCCTGGCTCGGCTGGCAGATTCCGCTGCGCACCGATGGCGTGCATGGTAAGGCGCGTATTCTGGGGATCGATACCGACGATCTCATCAAGCGCATGAAGGACGGCCAGTTTCCGGTCGTCGCCGGTTTCCAGGGGCTGGGGCCGGACAACCGCATCACCACACTGGGGCGCGGCGGGTCCGACACTTCCGCCGTGGCGCTGGCCGCCGCGCTGAATGCCGACCGCTGCGACATCTTCACCGATGTGGACGGGGTCTATACCACCGACCCGCGCATCGTGACGAAGGCGCGCAAGCTGGATAAGATCACCTATGAGGAGATGCTGGAAATGGCCTCCCTCGGGGCGAAGGTGCTGCAGACCCGATCGGTCGAGCTGGCAATGAATCACGGGGTGCGGGTGCAGGTGCTGTCCAGCTTCGTGGACGCGCCCGGTACCCTGGTAGTCGATGAGGGAGAGATCGTGGAACAGCAAGTCGTCAGCGGCATCGCCTATTCCAAGGACGAGGCGAAGATCACCCTGGTGAAGGTCGCCGACCGGCCGGGCATCGCGGCGGGCATCTTCGGGCCGCTGGCCGATGCGGCGATCAATGTCGATATGATCGTCCAGAACGTCTCCGAGGATGGCAAGTCCACCGACCTTACCTTCACCGTCACCAAGGCGGACCTCGACCGTACCGTGCAGGTGCTGGAGTCGCGCAAGGCGGAGCTGGCCTACAAGGCGATCACGCCGGACCCGAATGTCGTGAAGATCTCGGTCATCGGTGTGGGCATGCGCAGCCATGCCGGCGTTGCCCAGACCATGTTCAAGACGCTGGCCGACCGCGGCATCAACATCCAGGTCATCTCTACCTCGGAGATCAAGATCAGCGTGCTGATCAACGAGGAATATACGGAGCTGGCGCTGCGCGCGCTGCACACCGCCTACGGGCTGGACGCCGCCTGACCATGATCCATGCCGCCGCCCTCGCGATGACCGGGACTGCCAATCGGCAGACCCGTCGTCGTGCCGGCGGCGCCATGATGTGGTGCGGCCCGCGACACCTCCTCAAGCCGGGCCGGCTCGGGATCCTTCGCTGATGTCACCTGCAAGCGTACGTCCCCAGCCGCGTCAGATGTTGAAGCGGCTGCGCGATGTCATGGCCGGGCCTGGCAGCGCGCAGGAACGCCTGGAACAGGTCGTGACGGTCATCGCCGCCGACATGGTGGCCGAGGTGTGCTCGGTCTATATCCGGCGCGCCGGCGAGCTGCTGGAGCTGTTTGCGACCGAGGGCCTGAACCCCGAGGCGGTGCACCGCACGCGGCTGCGCATCGGCGAGGGCCTTGTCGGCGATATCGCGGCGCATGCCCGCCCGCTGGCGCTGGCTGACGCGCAGGCCCATCCGCAGTTCGCCTACCGGCCGGAAACCGGCGAAGAGGTGTTCGCCTCGCTGATGGGCGTGCCGATCCTGCGCTCTGGCAAGGTGCTGGGCGTGCTCGCCGTGCAGAACCGCACGCGCCGGCAATATACCGAGGAAGAGACCGAGCATCTGGAAACCATCGCCATGGTGCTGGCGGAGCTGGTTGCCACCGGCGAGCTGATCAAGCCGGCGGAGATGCTCTCGACCGAAGGCAATGCCATGCTGCCCTCGCGCCTGGAGGGGGTGAAGATCAATGGCGGGCTGGCCATCGGCCAGGCGGTCCTGCATCAACGCCAGGTCGTCATCCGCCGCGTGGTGGCCGAGGATGCTGAGGAGGAGCTGGTGCGCTTCCGCACCGCGCTGGCCGGCATGCAGTCGGCCATCGACCGGATGATCGATGCGGTGGACAGCGACGTGGCGGCGGGCGAACACCGCGACATTCTCGAATCCTACCGCATGTTCGCCGAGGATCGCGGCTGGATCGGCCGCATCGCCGAGGCGATCCGCACCGGCCTCACTGCCGAGGCGGCGGTGCAGAAGGTGCAGAACGACACCCGCGCGCGCATGTCGCAGATCACCGACCCCTATCTGCGCGAACGGCTGCTGGACCTCGACGATCTCGCCATGCGGCTGCTCCAGCATCTGTCGGGCGATGTCGATCTGCTGGTCGATCTGCCGCCCACCGATGTGGTGCTGATCGCCCGCTCGATGGGGCCGGCGGAGCTGCTGGACTATGACCGCACAAGCCTGCGGGCGCTGGTGCTGGAGGAAGGCTCGATCACCTCGCACGTCGCGATCGTCGCCCGCGCGCTGGACATTCCGGTGGTTGGCCGCGTCTCGGGCATCGTCACCCGGGTTGAGGCAGGCGACCAGATCGTCGTCGATGGCGATAACGGCCTGGTCATGGTGCGGCCCGGCGAGGATGTTCTGGAGCATTTCGCGGCGGCGATGGGTGCGCGCCAGCAGCAGATGCAGAGCTATGCCGCGCTGCGCGACCTGCCGGCCCGCACGAAGGATGGCGTCGATATCGCGATGCTGCTGAATGCCGGCATGCTGGCCGACCTCACCCATGTCGAGGAGGCCGGGGCGGCGGGCATCGGCCTCTACCGCACCGAAATCCCGTTCATGATCCGCTCGGCCTATCCTGACCTGAAGAGCCAGGTGGAGATTTATTCCCGCGCGCTGGAACGGGCCGGCGGCAGGCCGGTGGTGTTCCGCACGCTGGATGTCGGCGGCGACAAGCGGCTGCCCTATTTCAGCTATGACGATGACGAGAACCCGGCGATGGGCTGGCGCGCCATGCGCATCTCCATCGACCGGCCGGCGATGCTGCGCCAGCAGCTGCGCGCGATGATCCGCGCGGCGGCGGGGCGCCCGCTTTCGGTGATGTTCCCGATGGTGGCCGAGGTCGCGGAGATCGATGTGGCGCGCGCTGTCCTGGATATGGAAATCGCGCGGGAGGAAGCGGCGGGACGACCGCTGCCGCAGCCCCTGTCGGTCGGCGTGATGATCGAGGTGCCGTCGCTGTTCTGGCAGCTCGACCAGATTTTGCAGCGAGTGGATTTTCTGTCGGTCGGCAGCAACGACCTGCTGCAGTTCTTCTTCGCCAGCGACCGCGGCAGTCCGCTGCTGGCCGACCGCTATGACTGCCTGTCGCCGGCCATGCTGTGCTTCCTGCGCGGGATCGTCGAAAAGGCGGACGCTGCCGGCAAGCCGATCACCGTGTGCGGCGAGATGGCCGGCCGACCGCTGGACGCGATGGCGCTGCTGGCGCTGGGGTTCCGCCGCCTGTCGATGAACCCGGCGGGCATTGGTCCGGTGAAGAGCATGGTGCGCAGCTTGGACCTGGCGCAGGCCCAGGATTACATCCTGACGCTGCTGCATCAGCCCGATCATTCCCTACGCCGTAAACTCCGTTCATTCGCAAAAGATTATGGAGTTGTTTTGTAGGATTTTCTAAAGGCGCGTAGCGTTTGCTAATAATTAATCTCTGGTGTATGCTCCAGAATATTGATTTTGTTTGATTCTCGTTACGGCGTACCTTGCGCCGAAGACTGAACGGCCAGAAGCTTCGCTTGCCTGTGGGGGGCAGCGGTATTTTGTTGTGGCGGCTGGCCGTCCGCGCCGTGCATAGGAGCCGGTGCCGCTGGCGGTGACACGTCAGGCGACAGGGTGGGGAAAGCGTAAGCGTTGAGGGCGACATGCTGAAAAGCAAGAACCGTCTGAATTTCCTGGAGATCGAGGAAGTGTCCGGTGCGGCCAAGCCGGCGGACACGCCGCGCGGCGTCGGCTATCGGCTGGCGCAGGCCAGGGAGGGTGCGGGCTATTCGCTGGACGATGTGGCCGGCTATCTGCGGGTGCGCCGCAACTATCTCGAAGCCATTGAGGCGGAACGCTATGACGCGCTGCCGGGCCGCACCTACGCGATCGGCTTCGTGCGAGCCTATGCCGAGCTGGTGGGGCTGGACGCTCCCCGCCTGGTCAACGAATTCAAGGCCGAGACGGCGGCGCTGAAGAGCCGTACGGAGCTGGTCTTCCCCTCGCCGCCGCCCGAGGGCCGTATTCCCGGCGGCGCCATCCTGTTCGTCTCGGTGCTCGTCGCGCTGCTTGCTTATGGCGGCTGGTATTACATTTCGGTCACCGAGAAGGGTGTAGCGGAACTGGTGCCGGCCGTGCCGGACCGGCTGGTCGCCCTGCTGGAAGGTGGCCGCGCGGCGGATACGGCTGGCGCTCCCGCTGTGGTGGAGGAGCCCTCTGCGCGCCAGGCGGTCGCCGCCATCACGCGCGATGAGGAACCGCCGCTGCCGGCGCCTGCAGCTTCCGCGCTGCCGGCGCCTGCCGTTACGGCTCCTGCTGTCACCGAGCCAGCCCCGGCTGTCCCGGTTTCCGCTGTGCCGCCAGCTCCTGTCACAGCGCCGGCGCCTTCGACGGCGACAGTACCGGTCGCGCCTCGGCAAGCCGCTCCTGCGCCAGCTCAGGCCACGCCGTCGCAACCCGTGCCGCAGGCCGCGACCGATATCGTCTCCGCGCCGCAGGCGCCTTCTGGCAACAGCACGTCCGGCCCCATCGCTTCTGCTCCCACGCCTTCTGCCGAGGAAGAGCGGACGCCCGAGCCGTCGAGCATCTCCGGTGCGCCGGCGGCGTCCGGCCCGGCCCTGGCCGCCCGCGATACGGCTTCCAATGACACGGCGACAAGTGGGGATCGCCCGGCTGCATCCGCATCCACAGCGCCGGCTGCTCAGGCACCCACCCCGACACCGGCTCCGACGCCTACCCCGGCGCCAGCCGCGCCGCAGACGGTCGCCAGCCTTCCTGCCACCGGTTCTGCCGGCAGTTCAGGCGGCACCGGGTCGGACACCAGCCCAACCGTCGGGCCGCGCATCGTGCTGAACGCGACCGACGAGGTCTGGCTGCAGATCCGCGAGGGGGAGAATGCGCTGGTCACCCGCATCCTGCGCAAGGGCGACACCTACCGTGTGCCGAACCGCAGCGGCCTGACCCTGCTGACCGGCAATGCCGGCGCGCTGGAAATCCTGGTCGATGGCAAGCCGGCGCCGACGCTGGGGCCGCTGGGGGCGGTGCGCCGGGATGTGGCGCTCGATCCGCAGGCGCTGCTGTCCGGGGCCGACGCGCGGCAATAGCTCAAAGGCAGTTTCCGGGCTTTTCATCGTTCGGCCTCTTGATCCGGGGCGCCGGAACGCGCAGCTTAGAGCCGGATCGTTTGAGTCTGAATCAGATGTCTGATTCAGACTCAAACGTGAATCCGCCTCTAATCAAAAGGATAGAGGGCGATTCACGCTTCAAATGCATCACTGAGGGATCGCATTTGAAGCGATCGCACTCTAGGCACTGGTTTCACCCAACCGCCCGGGACGGAAGAGACGACGCATGAGCGTTCGCCCCTATCGCGATATCCACCGCCGCAAGTCGCGGCTGATCCATGTCGGCTCCGTGCCGGTCGGCGGCGATTCGCCGATCAGTGTGCAGACCATGACCAACACGCTGACGCCCGATGTGGCCGCGACCATCGCGCAGGTGCAGGCTGCCGCCGAGGCGGGCGCCGACATCGTGCGCGTCTCCTGCCCGGATGAGGACTCGACGAAGGCGCTGAAGGAGATCGTGCGCGCCTCCCCGGTGCCGATCGTCGCCGACATCCATTTCCACTATAAGCGCGCCATCGAAGCGGCGGAGGCGGGGGCGGCCTGCCTGCGCATCAATCCCGGCAATATCGGCTCGGCCGCGCGGGTGCGCGAGGTGGTGCAGGCGGCCAAGGATCATGGCTGCTCCATGCGCATCGGCGTAAATGCCGGCAGCCTGGAGAAGCATCTGCTGGAGAAATATGGCGAGCCTTGCCCCGACGCGATGGTGGAAAGCGCGCTCGACCATGCCCGCATCCTGGAAGACAACGATTTCCGCGAATTCAAGATCAGCGTGAAGGCGTCCGACGTGTTCCTGGCCGTCGCCGCCTATCAGGGGCTGGCCGACGCCTGCGACTACCCGCTGCATCTGGGCATCACCGAGGCCGGCGGCCTGCGCGCCGGCACCATCAAATCCTCCATCGGCCTCGGCGCGCTGCTGTGGGCCGGTATCGGCGACACGATCCGCGTGTCGCTCTCGGCCGATCCGGTCGAGGAGGTGAAGGTCGGCTACGACATATTGAAGTCGCTGGGCCTGCGCCGGCGCGGCGTCACCGTGATCTCCTGCCCGTCCTGCGCGCGCCAGCAATTCCAGGTCATCAAGACCGTCGAGTTACTGGAGGAACGGCTGGCCCACATCACCACGCCGATGACCGTCTCCGTCATCGGCTGCGTGGTGAACGGGCCGGGCGAGGCGCGCGAGACCGATATCGGCTTCACCGGCGGCGGCAATGGAACGCATCAGGTCTATGTGAATGGCCTGCCCGACCATCGGCTGAAGGATTCGAATATCGTTGACCATCTGGTCGCGCTGATTGAGAAAAAGGCGGCGGAGATCGACGCCGCCGGTCAGCAGCCGGCGCAGCCGACCGCCGCAGAGTAGTTTTTCCCGTCCAGGAGACTGAACAGCGTGGCTTCCCTGCAGCCGGCCCGCGGCACCCACGATCTTTTGCCGGAGGATTTCCGCCGGCACGCCCGCGTCATCGATATCGCCCGCGAGACCGCGTCGCTCTATGGCTTCGCGCCCATCGCCACGCCGATCTTCGAATTCACGGAAGTGTTCCAGCGCACGCTAGGCGACACCTCCGACATCGTCACGAAGGAGATGTACACCTTCACCGACAAGGGCGGCGAACAGGTGACGCTGCGCCCGGAAGGTACCGCCGGCGTGGCGCGCGCGCTGATCTCCAACGGGCTGTCGCAGCATCTGCCGCTGAAATATTTCTATGCCGGGCCGATGTTCCGCTACGAGCGCCCGCAGAAGGGCCGGCTGCGCCAGTTCCACCAGATCGGCGTGGAGCTGCTGGGCGTGCCGGGCCCGCAGGCCGATGTCGAGGTGCTGGCGCTGGGCCAGCACATCCTCGACGGACTTGGCGTGTGGAATCGCACGACGCTGGAGCTGAACACGCTGGGCGACCCGGAAAGCCGCGATGCCTACCGCAAGGTGCTGGTCGCCTATTTCCAGGATCATCTCGATAAACTGTCGGCGGACAGCCGTGAGAGGCTGCACCGCAATCCCTTGCGCATCCTCGATTCCAAGGATGAGGGCGACCGCAGGCTGGTCGCCGATGCGCCGGTCTTCGCCGATTACCTGAACCAGGCCTCGCAGGATTTCTTTGGTGCGGTGAAGGCAGGGCTGGAGGCGCTGGGCATCCCCTACAACGTCAATCCCCGGCTGGTGCGCGGCCTCGACTATTACACCCATACCGCCTTCGAGTTCGTGACCGAGGCGCTGGGCGCGCAGGGCACGGTGATGGCCGGCGGGCGCTATGACGGGCTGGTCGGCATGATGGGCGGGCCGGAGACGCCGGGCATCGGCTGGGCAGCCGGTATCGAGCGGCTGGCGCTGCTGCTGGCGGAAACGCCGGAAGCACCGCGTCCCGTCGCCATCATTCCGGTGAGCGCGGCGGAGGAACCGGCGGCGCTGGCGCTGGCCGACCGGCTGCGCCGCGCCGGCCATGTGGTGGAATTCGGCTATGGCGGCAATGTCGGCAAGCGGATGAAGCGCGCCAACAAGCTGAACGCCCGCGCGGCCATCCTGATCGGCGAGAGCGAGCTTGCCCGCCAGGTTGCCACGCTGCGCGATCTGGACAGCGGCGAGCAGGTGGAAGTTCCCCTGGAGCAGCTCGCGGATCGCCTTTCCAGCTTGCGTTAGGGCGCGGGCGGCGCGATGACCGCCACCCTCTTCACCGTCGCTGGCGTCAACCGCCGCACCGGGCCCGTGGAACTGCGCGAGCGCCTCTATGTCGAGGATGAGGCGGTGCCGGCCCTGCTCGACCGGCTGCAGGCGGCCGGCCTGGCCGAGGCGATGGTGCTGTGCACCTGTGACCGCGTCGAAATCTGGGGTGTAGGATCTGCGCCTCAGCTGGGTGAGGCGGCCTTCGACGTGCTGGCGGAAAGTGCGGGGCTGGACCCGCGCGCCCTGCTGCCCCAGCGCTTTCTGGAAACCGGCGAGGCCGCGCTGCGCCACGCCTTCGCGGTCGCATCCTCGTTGGACAGCGAGGTGATCGGCGAGCCGCAGGTGCTGGGTCAGGTGAAGGCGGCGCACCGGCTGGCGCGCGATGCCGGGCGGGTCGGCCCGGTACTGGAACCCATCCTGCAGGCCGCCTATCAGGCGGCAAAGCGGGTGCGGACGGAGACCGCCATCGGCCAGCGCCCGGTCTCGCTGGCTGCTGCCGCCTGTCAGCTGGCCCGCGACGTCCAGGGCGATTTGTCGCGCTGCCGGGCGCTGCTGATCGGCGCTGGCGATATGGGCGAGTTCCTGATGCAGCAGCTGCTCTCCACCGGGCTGGGCGATGCCATGGTGGTCGCCCGGACCGCGCGGCGGGCGGAGTCGCTGGCCCGGCGGCTGGGCTGCCATTATGCGCTGCTGGAGGAATTGCCGGACCGGCTGGCCGAGGCCGATATCGTCGTGGCGTGTCAGGGCGAAGGGCGCTATATGCTGAGCGCCGATATGGTCGAGGGGGCGTTGCGGCGGCGCCGGCGGCGGCCGGTCTTCCTGGTCGATCTGGCGGTGCCGGGCGATATCGAGCCGGCGGTGAACCGGCTGGATGACGCCTTCCTCTACGATCTGGACGAGCTGGAGCAGGTGGCGCTGCAAGGCCGTGCCGGGCGCGAGGCCGAGGCCGGGGCCGCCTGGGCGATCCTGGAGGCGGAGCTGGCGGGCTTCCGGCAGCGCCAGGCCGAACGCGAGGCAGTACCGGCGCTGGTGGCGCTGCGGGCGGGGTTCGAGGCGGCGCGGCAGGCGGTGCTGGCGGAGCTGCCGCCGGACGACCCGGCCCGGCCGGCGCTCGACCGGGCAACGCAGCTGCTGGTGAACCGGCTGCTGCACCGGCCGATGGCGGAGCTGCGCCGGATGGCGGTGACGGGACCGGGGGCGGCAGAAGAACAGGCGGCGGCCGAGTCGCTGTTGCGGCGGCTGTTTCCGGATGTGCCGGTTGACGAGATGCCTGGCGATACGCCTGACGATACGAAGGACGAGGAGTAGGTCGGTGGACCTTAGCCACAAACTGGACCGCGTGGTTGCCCGGCATGACGAGCTGCGGGCGATGTTGTCATCGGGCGAGCCGATGGATGCGCAGCGCTTTCAGCGCATGTCCAAAGAATATGCCGAGCTGGAAGCGGTGGTCGAGAGCATCAACGCCCTGCGCGCCGGCGAGGCAGAACGCGACGGGCTGGTCCAGATGCTGGCCGATCCGTCGACCGATGCGGAAATGAAGACGATGGCCGAGGAGGAGCTGGCCCTCCTGGAGGACCGCCTGACGGAGCTGGAGCAGGCGGTGAAGATCGCCCTTCTGCCAAAGGACGAGGCAGACGAGAAGAACGCCATCCTGGAAGTGCGCGCCGGCACCGGCGGCGACGAGGCCGGGCTGTTCGCCGCCGAGCTGTTCGAGATGTACCGCCGCTATGCTGCGCTGCATGGCTGGCGCTTCGAGGTGATGGAAGTCTCGGAGAATGATGTCGGCGGGATGAAGGAAGGCATCGCCACCATCACCGGGGCCAATGTATTTGCCCGGCTGAAATATGAATCCGGCGTGCACCGGGTGCAGCGTGTGCCGGCGACCGAGAATCAGGGCCGCATCCACACCTCCGCCGCCACCGTCGCCGTGCTGCCGGAGGCGGAGGAGGTGGACGTCCATATCGAGGACAAGGATCTTCGCATCGACGTGTTCCGCGCCAGCGGGCCGGGCGGGCAGTCGGTGAACACGACCGACAGCGCGGTGCGCATCACCCATCTGCCGACCGGGCTGGTGGTCAGCCAGCAGGACGAGAAATCGCAGCTGCGCAACAAGCAGAAGGCGATGAAGATCCTGTTGTCCCGCCTCTACGATCTGGAGCGCGGCAAGCTGGACGCCGAACGCTCCGCCGCGCGCAAGAGCCAGGTCGGATCCGGCGACCGGTCGGAGCGCATCCGCACCTATAATTTCCCGCAGGGGCGCGTGACCGATCACCGCATCGGCCTGACCCTGCACAAGATCGAGAAGGTGATGCTGGGCGAGGCGCTGGACGAGGTGATCGACGCGCTGACCGCCGAGGATCAGGCCGAGCGGCTGGCCGAGCTGACGTGACGATCGCTGCCGACCTGCTGCGCGATGCTGCCGTACGGCTGGAGGCCGCCGGGGTCGAGGAGGCACGGCGCGATGCCCGCCTGTTGCTGGCCGAGGCGCTGGGAGTAGAGGCCCACCGGCTGATCCTGGAACCACAGACGGAAGTACCCCCCGAGGCGGCAGTCCGATTCGAGCGGTTCGTGGCGGCGCGCGCGGACCGGATGCCGGTCTCGCGCATTCTGGGACGACGGGAATTCTGGGGCCTTAGCTTCCGCCTGTCGCCGGCGACGCTCGATCCCCGCCCGGACAGCGAGACGCTGGTGGAGGCGGTGCTGGAAGCCTTCCCGGACCGGACGGCACCCCTGCGCGTGCTGGATTTCGGCACCGGCACCGGTTGCCTGTTGCTGGCTGTGCTGTCGGAATATCCCGCCGCCAGCGGCCTCGGCATCGACAAGGCGGCTGATGCGGTGGCGATGGCCTGCGCCAATGCCGCCGATCTCGGCCTTTCATCCCGCGCCGCTTTCCGCACCGGCGACTGGGGGCAGGGGCTTGAGGGTGCCTTCGACATCATCCTGTCCAACCCGCCCTATATCGAGGCGGCTGTGGTGCCGGGGCTGGCGCCCGAAGTGGCGCGGCATGACCCGCTGCTGGCGCTGACCGGCGGGGCGGACGGGCTGGACGCCTATCGTGCGCTGATGCCGCATGCGGCGCGCCTGCTGGCGCCGCTGGGGCATGTGTTTCTGGAACTGGGGCAGGGCCAGGAGAAGGATGTGGCGGATATCGCGGCGTCCTGCGGGCTGCAACGCCACGCGGCCCATGCCGACCTTGCCGGGATCGCCCGGTGCCTGGAACTGGTTGCGGTAAATGGTTAACGCCGCCCGCTGGTAATCGACACTGACAAATTTGCGGGCCAAAACGTAAAAAAATGTTGGACAGGGCGGAATTAGCGACTAGGTTGAACGCGGCTGAACGCCCGGCGGCCCAGCGTTGAAGAACGCCAAGCCTAGCTCTCCCGAATATCGGTGGTTCGTCCCGTTGAGACGCACCTTTTGTGCTGCCGGCCCGGCGTGTGATGCCCATTACAACGTGTAGAATGGTGCCATGAGACAAGGTCCTCATCAGAAGCGCTCCCGTGGGCGCGGCAACGGCGGGCGCAAGCCGCATTCCTCTCCCCGGAACCATACGTACGACAGTAACGGTCCCGAGGTCCGTATCCGGGGCACCGCCTATCAGGTGCACGAGAAGTACATGGCGCTGGCGCGCGATGCCTCGTCGGCGGGCGACCGCATCCGGGCCGAGAACCTGCTGCAGCATGCCGAGCATTATCTGCGCATCATCCAGGCCGAAGAGGCCGCGCAGGCGGAGTATGAGGAAAACCAGCAGCGCCATAACGGCAATCGCAATCAGGGCGGCGAGCGCAATTACGAGCCGCGCGACCGCTTCCGCGATGACCGGCAGTCCGGCGACAATTCCGACGAGGACAGCGACGGCCAGGTCGTCATGCTGAACCGGCATTCCCAGGACGAGAGCCAGGGCGATGACGATTCCGACGGTCGTTCGTCTGATCGTCAGGGCGACCGCCAGGCTGACCGCCAGGGTGATCGCCAGGGCGAGCGTCGGCAGGCATCGCATCAGGGTGAACGCCGTCCGCGTCCGTCCCGTGACGAAAACCGCGACGAGGACGATGCCGACGGCCTGCAGCGCATGATGGGCCTTGGCGGCGGGGCGCCGGCCAACGGCGCGCAGGGCGAGGGGGACGAGGATACGGCGCCGCGCCGTGGCCCGCTGCGCCGCCCGCGCC